>JAOUPN010000059.1 GCA_029879905.1 Nitrospira sp.
TGAAGATGGGCCCCGTGTCGCTGGGACGGTTGGAATCGGGAGCCTTTCGCTTTTTGACCGATCGAGAAGCCAATACGTTGCGAGAATTAGTCGAGGAACGTGTGGAGATGGTTGAGCAAGGAAAGCAGCCCTCGAATTATCCGAAAAAGCCGGTGCGACGAGAAGGCTGGGCTCGTCCGAAGAAAAAGAAAGTGGCATAACGATGAAACTGCGGACGCATACGTGCGGTGAGTTGAAGAGGGCACAGGTCGGACAGTCCGTTGTCTTGAACGGGTGGGTCCAGCGGCGAAGGGATCACGGTGCCGTCATGTTCATCGATTTGCGTGATCGGACCGGCATCACACAAGTCGTGTTTAACGCCGAACGGAATGCCGAGGTTCATAAATCCGCCCATACGTTGCGGAGCGAATGTGTGGTGTCGATTATGGGCCAGGTGATGGCCAGGCCGGATGAATCTCGAAACCCGCATCTCCCGACCGGCGAAATCGAAGTGTTTGTGGACGAGGTTGAGATTTTGAACGAGGCGAAGACGCCGCCGTTCCTCATCGAGGACGAGGCGGATGTGACCGAGTCCATTCGCCTGAAGTATCGCTATCTCGACTTGAGACGCCCCAAGATGCAACGGCTGCTGACTCTGCGGCATACCGTCGCGCAGGCCGCCAGGGGGTTTCTGAACACCGAAGGGTTTCTTGAAGTCGAGACGCCGGTGTTGACGAAGAGCACGCCGGAAGGCGCACGTGATTATTTGGTCCCCAGCCGCGTCAATGCCGGAGAGTTTTTTGCCTTGCCGCAGTCTCCGCAGCTCTTCAAACAGGTGTTGATGGTGAGCGGGGTGGATCGGTATTACCAAATTGCCCGCTGTTTTCGCGACGAAGACCTTCGTAACGATCGTCAGCCCGAGTTCACTCAGATTGATTTGGAGTTGTCCTTCGTCGACCATCAACAGGTCATGGAACTGATGGAGCGGATGATTACGACGATCTTCAACGATGCCGGTGGCGTGTCGCTGCCGACGCCGTTCCCACGCATGACCTATACCGAGGCGATCGGACGCTATGGATCCGACAAGCCGGATTTACGGTTCGAGATGCCGCTGTATGATGTGACGGAGTTCGGTGCGGCAAGCCAATTCAAAGTCTTCAAGGATGCGGCGACGAAGGGTGGGATCGTCAAGGCGTTGATCGTCAAGGGCGGGGCGACCCTGTCACGGACTCGGATCGATGCGTTGGGAGAGACGGCCAAGAGTTTCGGCGCCAAAGGACTGGCGTGGCTCAAAATTACCGCAGAGGGGCAACTGGAGTCGGTCATTGCCAAGTTCCTTGATGCCAAAGCCTTTGCGGCGGCGTTGCCTGATACGGCGCCTGGAGATCTCGTGCTTTTTGGAGCGGACAAGCCGGCCGTCGTACATGATGTGTTGGGACGTATCCGGTTGTTGCTGGGGGAGGAGCTCAATCTGATCGACAAGACGGCGTGGAAGCCGGTCTGGATTACGGAGTTCCCTCTGCTCGACTATTCGCCGGAAGAGAAGCGGTATGTGTTCATGCATAATCCCTTCGCCGCGCCGATGGATGAAGATCTGGCCATGCTGGAGTCTGATCCCCTCAAAGTTCGGGCAAAGGCGTACGACATGGTGCTCAACGGCAGTGAAATCGGCGGCGGCAGCATCCGCAACCATCGGAGCGACATCCAGCGTAAGATCCTGGACATGCTTGGTATCAACAAGGACCAGGCGCAGGCTAAGTTCGGATTCTTGCTGGAGTCGCTTGAGTATGGCGCCCCCCCGCACGGTGGAATTGCATTCGGGTTGGACCGGTTGATCATGCTCCTCGGCGGCGCCGATTCGATCCGCGATGTGATTGCGTTCCCCAAAACGCAGCGGGCCCAATGCCCGTTGACCGATGCACCCTCGGCGGTCGGTACCGAGCAGTTGCAGGAATTGCGCATCAAACTGGATTTGGTCGAGTAGCCTTCATGGCCGGTAATACATTCGGCAGGATTTTTACCGTCACGTCGTTCGGCGAGAGCCATGGCCCTGCGATCGGCTGTGTCGTCGACGGGTGTCCTCCTGGGCTGGCCATTTCCACCGAAGATATTCAGAAAGACTTAGACCGGCGTAAGCCAGGCACATCTCGCCATGTCACGCAGCGGCAGGAGTCGGATACGGTCGAAATTCTCTCCGGTGTGTTTGAGGGGAAGACGACCGGCACACCGATCGGGCTGCTCATCCGCAACGAAGATCAGCGCAGCCGTGATTACGGCAATCTCGTCGACACCTTCCGTCCGGGCCATGCCGACTACACCTACTGGCAGAAGTACGGTATTCGTGATCATCGCGGCGGCGGCCGTGCGTCCGCGCGGGAAACCGCTGTTCGGGTGGCGGCGGCGGCGATCGCCAGAAAATGGTTGTCGGTAACGTATGGCGTCGTAATCCGTGGCTCTGTGAGTCAGCTCGGGCCGATTGAGATTCCGTTCAAGAGTTGGGAAGCTGTGGGCGGCAATCCGTTCTTTGCGGCCAATGAAGAAGTTGTCTCGAAGCTGGAATCGTTCATGGATGAGCTGAGAAAGTCCGGAGATTCGGTCGGGGCGAGGATCACAACCGTGGCCGAACATGTGCCGGTCGGTTGGGGAGCGCCGGTCTATGCAAGGCTGGATGCGGACTTAGCCGGGGCTATGATGAGCATCAATGCCGTGAAGGCCGTTGAGATCGGCGCAGGTTTTGCCTCGGTCAGCCAGCGAGGTTCGGAACATGGCGATGAGCTGACGCCGGACGGGTTTGTCACAAATCATGCCGGCGGCATCCTAGGAGGGATCTCAACCGGGCAGGATATTGTGGTGTCAATCGGCATCAAACCCACCTCCAGCATCCGCATCCCTCGCCGGTCGATCGATAAGCAGGGTCACCCAACCACTGTTGAAACACAGGGCCGTCACGATCCCTGTGTCGGCATACGGGCTACGCCCATTGCCGAAGCGATGCTGGCGCTTGTGCTGATGGACCATGCCTTGCTGCATCGCGCCCAGAACGCCGATGTGACGACGCCCACGCCGAAGATCCCCGGATCAGTCAAAAGATAGGTTAAGGTTAAGGGGAAGGACAAAGAAGAGCCGTCCGACACTCAACCTCAACCTGAGCCTCAGCCACAAAATTCAGTCCACAGGGCGCGCGTGTGCCCTCCTGAAGCCAGCCGTGGTGTTCTATCTTGTAGTGCCGCTACTTCTTCTTCGATTTCTTAGATGAGGGTTTGGCGGTGAAATCACACAGTGGAGTGATTTCACCATTGAGTTCCATCTGCCCAATCAGTAGCGGAGGATCCATTTGTTCGCCATGCCCAAAGAGGAGGAATTGTTGGCCTTGGTAGGAAAATGGCAGGATCTTTTCGGATACAGCACTGCAAGTCTGACAGTCAAAAGCATCGCGATCGGAGATAAATCGAAGTTTAGATGCTCCCAGCCCGGCAGTATTGAGTGAAAATAGAGGTCTGGAAAGGTCTCTCAGTTCGTGATGCGCTATAAAGTATGGTGTTAAGTCTTTGCCACTAAAAAGATAGGTATTCATGTATGGCATGCTGTGCCGATGGTAAGTTTTTAGAATCATAATGTCTTGCGTGTCGTCATTATCGAGGTCAACTTCTGTGGCCCATGTTGGCGGATCATAGCTTGGAAAGTTGGGGGCACCCTGAAGTTTTTTCTTCCACTCCCAGCGGAGCCATTTGGAAAAGGCCGGATGACTTGCGTAATTGGGATTTTCGAATAAGTGGGCTTTTGCAGAGATGAGTGGACGCATGAATTGACATACAGGAAGCAAGTTGAGCTGATGATCTGTTTTAGTAGGTGATGAGGTTGTGGCAGGGAGGGAGGTGTTACCTGAAGCAGCCCTCCGTATTTCTTCATCGGGGTCATTCTCGGCCAAATGTTGTAATGTAGCCAAAACCTCGTTCCAGTGTGCTGGGGCTGAATGGATGGACAGTGTTTTCAGAAAGGTAATGCTTCCAAGACGAACCTCTTTATTTGGGTGGCTTGTTCCAGTTATGAACTGATTGATCCAGTTTTGATCTGGGATCAAGAAATAGTATTTTCGCGGGATAAGTTGAATAAGCTCAGAATCGAAATCGTTGAGTGCAAGAATCAGCTCATTGACCAGATCGTTTTGTGATGGTTGGGTCTTTTCCCCGAGTTCTCCAAGTTTATCAAGGGCGACAAGGGCGTAAAGTCGTTGTCTTTTATTGTTTTCAGATGCAAGCCTGCGAAAAGATTCAATAGCCGACCCATCAATCTTCCCAATGGCTTTAAGTATGGGGCCGTCTTTCCCAGATGGCTGTAGCGGGCTGTGTGATTCGAGGAATATTTTAAGAAGATGAGGAATGGCTGGATATGCTGATTTCTGAAAATCACCAAGTAATTCAATCAAAGGATTTCGTATGCTCGCGTTGTTCTCCCCAACTGCCTCAATAATGTCTTTTAGCGCTAAAACAGAGTTGGGCCCCATCTTTAGGAGCGTGCTGGCTGCTTGTATGCGAACTTGAAGCTCCGGGTCATGGAGTGCATTACCAACCGGAGGAACAGCGTCCTTGATTTTCCAGCCGATATGTTCGAGTGTCTGAATTGCTTTGAGACGGATATCCGTATCACCGACTTCTAGTAGGTGTGTTATTTGAGGTAACAGGGGCACTGCCGCAGGCCCAAGAAGACCTGCTCCCCAAAGCGCTTGCATCTTGACCCCGAAGTCTGAGTCCTTGAGGGCTTGCCCCAGGAGCGGTAACTTATCTTGTGCAGAAGCATCGATCGCACCGATAACGGCGATTGATGCCTGACGAACTTTTGGGCTTGGCGCGGTGAGTTGTTCTATGATCCGTGGCCAGGCCGTGGGTCCTATTCTTGAGAGTGCACGGGCTGAACGCCCTCGAATTCCGACGTCAGGGTCGTCTAGGGCTTGAATCAATAACGGAATTGCCGCGGTCGCATCACTGCCCAATTTGCCAAACATGTCCGCTGCTTCTTTGCGAGTTGTGACATTACATCTCTGAAATTGGTCAAGTAAGAAATCGAAATCTCTTCCGGTGATGAATCCGATATCTTCATTGCAGTTGTTGGGAGGTATGTTGGCGCCAATTGATGGGAGTGGAAAGGCTAAGGAGGAGAAAGCCGTTATACATGCTATCAATGCTGTCCTAAGAGGGGATCGCGGTCGAATCATGGGTCGGCCTTCTGCAAAGAACCGGCATGGGGTAGTGATAGCAAGTCTAATGTATGACTGAGTAAAAGGAAAGCATTGGGCTACGAACGGAGTAAAGCTCGCGCGGGCACTATTTTTGGTGGTGGCTATGCTTTAGGACTGAGGGCATGAATCGGCAGGTGTTCACGCGCGGCGGCTCGTGTCAGCGGAACATCAAACGCGAGGAAGGCCATTGATGCCGAGGAGGTTTGTAAGTCGTGCGCGAGTTGGATGGCTGAAGCCAGGTGAATGGCATCCGCTCCTCGAAGGGCATGGCGCTCTGCCAGTTCTCCGGCGTGGAGCATGAGGGCCTGGTGGGTGTCGAGTACCATATACGAGGACCAATCTTGTTGGAATTGCGCAAAGGCCTGTCGGAAGTCTGAGGGACGCAGACGTTTGTCTCGTTGGGCTCGAGCCAGCGTGGCGCGGGTTTCAGGGTAGGCTAAGAGTGAGGTGGCGATGGCATCGGCATCCGCGATTGCCTTGGCCACGACACCGGAATGCGTTTCTTCCACGTACAGTTTGATTAATGCGCTGGTATCACAGTACAAGATCATCGCCGGTCTTCAGCAATGAGGTCGGCTAAGGTTGGGCCCGGTGTGAGCAGAGGCTTTTGTGAGAGACCTCGTGGTTTTTGTCCGTTCCAGTGATAGCGGTCATTGTCGATGAGGTGCTGTAGCCTGTGGAGCAGTGGAGATGTTTGTGGTGAAACTCCTGTGACGACCGCAATGACCTCGCCTCGATCCGTAACGCGAATCGTCTCTCCGGCATGAGCTTTTTTGAGATACCGGCTTAAATGGTTCTTCAGTTCTTTGACGCCTACGTGGATCATCGGAACTCCTTGTCAATTGTGGCTACATCATACTGTGAAGGTAGCTACTCGTCAAGCATCGGGGGAGTGACCATCGGAGGAGTGATCTCAGGATTCGCAATGGCTTCGGTGAAATGAGCATAGTACAATCACGATCGCGAAACGGCGAAGTCAGAAGAGCATGCGCATGATCGACATCTATACGGACGGTGCCTGTAGCGGGAATCCTGGGCCGGGTGGCTGGGGGGTCTTGCTGCGGATCGGCGATGCCGAAACGGAACTCAGCGGCGGGGAACCGGCGACGACGAATAACCGCATGGAGTTGCTGGCCGTTATTGAGGCCCTGCAGTCGTTTAAGGAGCCGATCACAGCCAGAGTCTATACCGACTCGCAGTATGTCCAAAAGGGTATCAGCCAGTGGATTCACGATTGGAAGCGTCGAGGGTGGAAAACGGCGGCCAAGGGGCCGGTCAAAAATGAAGATTTGTGGCGGCGACTCGATGCATTGGCGGCAAACCATACGCTCGAATGGCATTGGGTCAGAGGGCATAACGGTCATGTGGAGAATGAACGTGTCGATGCTCTGGCTCGTGCCGGTCTTGAGCAGGTACGCCGAGGTAGAAAACCGGCTGTTCACCCCGTTGCGATTCAGCTGAAAGAGTCTGTCCCTTCTCGCGCGGCTCGTCCCATTGTAGATATTCAACATGCGACAGTCTATCGCGGCGATACACGGGTTTTTTCAGACTTCTCGTTTATGCTGCAGGAAGGTGAACATGCGGCCATTCTTGGCCCCAATGGGGCAGGGAAGTCCACATTGCTGAAATTGTTGGCCGGCGGGGTGCATCCCATGCCGTCGGAAGAAACCCATGTCCGTTTATTCGGTGAAGAGGGCGGCAGTGTGTGGGAGGTGCGGAAACGAATCGGCGTCGTGTCGCATGATCTGCAGCGCGAGTACTTGATCTGTGCCGAAGGATTGAACGTCGTATTGTCGGGGTTCTATGCGAGCAACGACACCTATGCCTATCAAGAGTTCAGCGAGGGGCAAGTCTCACGGGCACGGGAAATCATGAAGGAATTAGGTATCGACTCGTTGGCTGGGCGCCGATTTGGCCACCTCTCGACCGGTGAGCAGCGGAGATTTCTGCTCGGCCGCGCGCTGGTGCATGATCCTTCTGTATTGGTGTTGGATGAGCCGACGAGCGGGCTCGATCTGAAATCCTGCTTTCAGTATCTCGATTTGTTGAGGACGCAGATTCGTAAAGGGAAGACCGTACTGCTCGTCACCCATCATGTACATGAGATTCCTCCTGAGATCGAACGGGTGGTTTTGCTGAAAGAGGGAAAGATTGTGGCCGACGGGGTCAAATCGCAACTCTTGACCGATCAGTGCATCAGTGACCTCTTCGACTGCCCCATCGCGCTTCTCCAAGCCAACGGCTGGTATCAGGCCCTGCCGGGGTGAGCGTTTTCCCCTAACTGTGTGTAAAGTCTGTAAAGTGGCTTCCTTGCCGGGTTTCCCAGGGTGTGGTAGTATCCTCGCTATCGATTTCTGGAGGTGACATCATGCGTGCTCTCATTTCTACAGCTGCGCTGATGAGCCTCGGCTCTGCAATTGGGTAGAGTAGCCTTCTACTGGCCCGTTCTGGGCCAGGCTCCCAGTTCACAACATCACATCATCAGTGAACTAACCATTACACACGGGTGTCCGTGTGTGTCTCACTATGGGAGTGGCATGAAAAAACTACGACATATGCTTTCTGATTTGGAAGAGTCTTGTCAAACAGTGTACGAGGACGATGGAGTTGACCCTCGTCGGTATTTTCGGAGGGAAGGATTACATGAGTCGAGTAATCAGTGCCGTCGGTTCTGTGGGTATGTTGCAAAGACGCTGAATGCTGCCCTTGCTGGCTGTACAAGCCCCGTACTGGCGCGACTCTTTGTTGTCAAAGTTGTGCCTGCACCAATGTTAAGCCGATTGGAGGTTGTGGTTGACGCGACGGGAGTGGAGTCTTGTGTCTCTGGTGAAGCCATTCGAGAGGAACTCGCCAGGGCCACTCAGATTCTACGATCGGAAATCGGAAGAGTGATTGCAAGGAAGTATGTGCCGGAGTTGTGCTTTCGGCTGGCATCACCGGAAGAGGTGCTCCGATGATAAAACAAGGAGGCGGAGTCCGGAGAGAAGCGTGGCTTGCTGAGCCATTGCCGAAGGATGTGGAGCGCGCACTCGTGCGGTTGAGGGCCACCGACGACGTGTTCCAGATCGCGGTGATGCCGGATGTCCACCTGGCCGACGAGGTGTGTATCGGAACCGTTGTGGCGACGACTCGCTTGATATATCCCGAAGCGGTGGGAGGTGATATCGGGTGTGGAATGGCAGCTGTGCGGTTCAATTGCAAGGCCGCAGTACTTTCCGATGAGCGAACTGCAGCCAAAGTGCTCTATGGTTTGATTCGCACTATACCGGCAATCCGACATGGAACGGGGACGGCGGTTTGCCAGCTTCCGGAGCCTCTACGAGATATGCCACTAAGCGATCAACGTTTGGAGAAACTCAAAAGCCGTGACGCGCGAGTGCAATTGGGGACTCTGGGGCGCGGGAATCATTTTCTCGAATTCCAGGCTGACGAGGAAGGGGCACTATGGCTGATGGTGCACAGTGGATCACGGATGATTGGGCAAGCCATTCGTGAGCATCATCTCCGGGCCGCGACTTGTGCCTCGACAGATCTCAGATATTTGGAAAGTGATAAGCAGAGTGGTGTGGCCTATCTTCGAGATGTGGACTGGGCACTGCAATATGCCGAAGAGAATCGACTAGCGTTGATGCGGTCAACTGTGTGTCTGATGGAAGATTTGTTCGGTGTCACTGCGGACTGGCCTACTGTTTTCAGCTGCCATCATAATCATGTCAGGCTGGAAACACATTTCGGTTCTCAGTGGTGGGTTCATCGAAAGGGAGCAATTTGGGCTGGTGCTGGAGTCAAAGGCATTATTCCTGGATCAATGGGAACCGCTAGTTACCATGTCGAAGGACGCGGGCATGAAGCGAGTTTGCAGTCGAGCTCCCATGGGGCTGGCCGGTTACTGAGCCGGCGCGATGCGCGCCGAACCATTCGTATAGACCAATTGAAGCGAGAAATGAGGGGAGTCTGGTTTGATCAACGGCATCTCTCCCGTCTCTGTGACGAAGCGCCTTCAGCTTACAAGGACATTACTCGTATTATGCGGGCGCAGCGTGAGTTGACGAAGATTCTCAGAGTTGTCCGGCCTGTGCTGAACTACAAGGCGGTGTTGTGACCACGCAAATTACGAGGACGTAATTGTGAGGCATGGCATGACATAGGAAGGAGGGGTAGCGGTATGGCAAGCAAGAAGGACTTTATAGACGGAAGCTGCTTTTGAGATATCGAGTAAGCGTCGGAAGGGATTCCCTTCAGAGACACACGTGAGGCGAGGTGATCGCGTAGTCAACAATGGGAAGGAACTCGTCGAGAAGTTAGGGCGAAAGGACCTCTGTCCATGCCAGTCTGGGAGGAGATTTTAAGAATTGTTGTCTGACTTCCGGCCGGTATGATGGAGAGAATCGGAATTATTTCCTTAGAAAGTGAAGCAGTTGAGAAAGAAAGGCCGCACCGCATATTAGGTGCGGCCTTTTGGGACAGTGTTAGATCTCTTTCCTATGCATGAGATTCCTCCTGAGATCGAACGGGTGGTTTTGCTGAAAGAGGGAAAGATTGTGGCCGACGGGGTCAAATCGCAACTCTTGACCGATCAGTGCATCAGTGACCTCTTCGACTGCCCCATCGCGCTTCTCCAAGCCAACGGCTGGTATCAGGCCCTGCCGGGGCATAGCCCGGCACTCTGACGTTGTTCACTCGCGGTCAGTGCCTCGTGGTGATCCAGCGCCCACGAATTCGGCCAGGGGGACAACCTCGATCTGTTTTGCGAGTCGGTATCGACGCGTGCCCGGGTAGATGACGGTCAGCTCATCGAGCCGGAGATCGGCGAGCGCTGTTCGCATGGAGGGTGTGAGGGTGGGAGCATCCATGCGTTTGCATTCAACGCCGATTCTGCGACCCTGTTGAAACAGGAGCAGATCCAACTCAGCGCCGGTATGTGTGGCCCAGTAGTACGCCTCGTCCGGTCTGCTCGCTTTCAAGACCTCCTCAACGGCGTATCCTTCCCACGAGGCACCGACCTTCGGGTGGTGTTCGAGCGCGTGGCGGGTTGAGATTCCCAGGAGGGTATGCAGGAGCCCGCTGTCCCGTACATAAACTTTGGGTGCCTTGACCTGCCGCTTCCCCAGGTTCTCAAACCAGGGGGGCAATTGCCGCACCATAAGCACGCCGGTCATGAGGTCCAGATAGCGGCGGACTGTGGATTCATTGATGGCCAAGGCGCGGGCTAATTCAGCGGCATTCCAGGTTTGCCCGTGATAGTGGGCGACCATGTTCCAAAATCGTCGAAGGGCTACAGCGGGAATCGTGACGCCGAACTGAGGCATATCACGCTCTAGGAATGTTTGCAGAAACTGTCGGCGCCATGACGTGGAATCGGTCTCGTTCCGTGCTGTGAAAGACCGAGGAAAGCCGCCGCGCAGCCAGTGGCGACTTTGGGATGAGGCTCCTAGATCGGCCAACCGAAATCCTTCTAGCGGGATCGTCTCTATCCGGCCGGCCAACGATTCCGATGATTGTTTCAGTAACTCGGGGGAGGCGCTGCCGAGAATGAGGAACCGCGCGGGGAGCGGGCGACGATCTGCCAACACGCGCACAAGAGGAAAGATATCAGGCCGGCGCTGGATTTCATCAATGACGATAAGTCCCTTGAGAGGGCGTAAAGCTGTGGCTGGCTCGCTCAATCGGGCGAGACTCTGAGGATCCTCCAAATCGAAATAGTTGTGTGAGTCGGCGGCAACGAGCTGGCGGGCCAGCGTCGTCTTGCCGCTCTGGCGCGGCCCTAGGAGGGCCACGACGGGAGTGCGTTTCAACGCGGAGCGCACGGCGAGGGTGTCGTGACGTCGGTGAATCATGGCGCAAGCCTATACCATGAAAAACCCGCAGTCAATGCGGGAATTTCATGGTCGCACTGTGGGGGTACGGGAAGAGAGGTCCGGAGGCGGCCACGAGATTGTGGCCGCCTCCCTGAGGCAGGTTACTGATTCTCGGTTTCGTCGGACTGCAATTTTTCAGAAATCTCCGACAGATCCCTTGGATACAGGACAATCTCAATTCGTCGGTTGGATGAACGCCCTTCGTCTGTTTCATTGGACGCAACCGGTCGGGTATCCGCATGTCCGACTGCAGAAAGATACTGCTTGCTCACGCCGCCGTTATCAATGAGGTAGCGGACGACGGTGGTGGCTCTGGCGGTTGAGAGTTCCCAATTGCTTTTGTATCGGCTCTTCAGCTTTCCGGTAATCGGTATATTATCCGTATGGCCCTCGATACGGATTTGCTTGTCATCCACCGTCTTCAGAATATCACCGACTTGTTGCAACACTTTGATGCCGTCCGGCTTGACTTGTGCTTGTCCGGAATCGAATAGGACGCGATCGACCATGTTGATCGTGAGCTTGTCTTTGACCTGCTGGATGGTAATGTTCCCCTTTGAGATTTCCTCTTGGAGTGAATGTGAGAGCTCTTCCTGTGTTTTTGTCAGTCGCCGGATTTCATCTTCCTTTGCCTGATGTTCTCGTTCCAATCTAGCATTCTCTGCCGCTTCCGCTTCGGCACGTTGACGAGTCTCTTCCAGGTTTGCGGCCAGTTGGTTTTGTTCCTGCCGCAAACGCTCTCGTTCCTCCGCATTCTTGGCGGCGTCGGCCTCCATGGTTTCCGCTAAGTGCTTCAGCTTTTCGATCTCTTCCTGGGCGGATGCGCTACCCTCGGCATGTTTCTGTTCGAGAGTCGTGATCTGATTCCGCACGCTGATGAGATCGTCGTTCAACTGGCCTTTTTCTTTCTCCAAGCCGTCGAGGCGGGCTTGCAACTCATTCGACTGCGAGGTGAGGGCGTCACGTTCTTCAGCCAGTGACGCGGCCTGTTCCTCGGCGACTTTTCTCTTCGACGCTTCCTGGTCGAGGTTTGTCTGGAGACTGGCCAGTTGTTTTTTGGTGGCTGAGAGTTCTTGAAGTGTTTTGGTATGTGTTTCAGAGCTCACGCATCCGATGGACGTGAGTGCCCAGAGCGTAAGAAATGCGGATACACTGAGCATATGGGTGAAGCGAACAGATGGTCGCATCATCATGAGGTTCCTCCTTGCATGGACTGCGAGACAGATAGCGATTTGACAAAATGGAAGATACTGGATTGCTATTTAGCAAGGTTAATGCCAGAGGCTCTACCGGAGCGGTAAGATGAAAATGTATGGATTCTCAATGAATTGTGTAGGAAATTCTATTTGTGCATTGTGGGTCGTTTGTTCTTGTTTATGTAGTGAAGTACCTACAGCAATGGACGGTGTGTGTCCCTTTTCTTGGAATGGGAGAGATAACTAATGGGGATCGTTATATTCAGGTAAGGTGAAATCATCCATGCCTAGGAAAAATATTCCATCCATATGGCCCGATGAACGCACCTCAGATTATGAGAGACCTGTCATGAGCTAGTCGAAATGCCAGTCCTGAACTAAGCAGAGGGATCAGGGGGAATGAAGTGGTGATTGAATATGCTGGGATTTTCCGTTTGTGATGAGCATGTCGACGCATGCAGGTAGGTTTTTCCGTAGTCGGCTATCTTGGCCTCAGGGTGAATCATGAAACGTTTCATACCGACCTACGATGCCGAGACTGTTGCCCGCCTCTGCAGGAAGCCACGGCTGCTTGGCCTTCGAAGCCGAGCGGATTCGGCGAAGTAGGCGAAGGCCGCGAAGGAATGTTCGGCGGGTGTGCTCCGACCCGTCGGCCAAAGCCTATGGGCGGCGTGCCGAAGCCTTGACAAAGGAGGACGGATTTCATTGAGATATCGAGAAGACTCGAGTGGGATCATGGTACTGAACCCTTAAGGAGCAACGATGTGTTGAATCGTCAATGCGGTCGTACCTATGTGTGGATTTTGACGGGACTGTTGCTGCTGTTCTGCTTTCGAGTTGCCGCCCAGTTGACCCAAGTCTGGTTCCCTGTGGATGCTCTTCCCCCCTTTGATGCTTGGGCAAGCGGTGCGGTACCCTACTGGCTTCTGTGTATGTTTCAAGTGCTCATTATTATTATCTGTTCCGGGGTCATTTGGCGGATCTATCTTGGGTCCGAAGTGCCGTCAGGGAAAACGGGGAGAGTGCTCCTCCTCCTCGGTGGGGTGTATTTTGGATTGATGTGTGTGCGGTTGATCGTCGGACTGGTCGTCTTGCCGGATCACTTCTGGTTCGGGGCAACATTGCCTAGCCTGTTCCATCTGGTGCTTGCGAGCTTTATGTTGGTGTACGGCCGATTTCACGTGACAGCGGCGCGAGAAACACGGAGCGATGGAATGACAGGTGCTGCGTGAAGCGGCTCATCCAGTATACGGCTTATCCTGTCATATTGATGGGAAGCGTCTGGGCGAACGTGAGCTTGATGGATGCGGAGTGGGGTCTTCTTGTCTCGACCTATCTGCCTGTGACGATTGGGACGTTATCGGTCATCTGGCTTGAAGTGCAGATGCCGTATCGAATCTCATGGAGGCCGTCAGGGAAGGAAGTTGCCGAAGATTCAGTGTTCCTTGCGCTTGTCCATGTTCTCTGGCCGAAACTGCTTTCAGTGGGGATTGCCTTTGGTGTGTTTGATCTCTTGAACGGACGAGACTGGCCGATCTATGCCCTCTGGCCTCAGGAATGGCCGATCCCGTTGCAGGCACTTCTGATGGCGTTGATGGTGGATAGCACGAGATACTGGTTACATCGGGTCAGCCATGAATGGACACCGCTTTGGCAGTTCCATGCCGTCCATCATTCTCCGCACCGGCTCTATACGTTGAATGTCGGGCGATTCCACCCGATCGATAAAGGACTCCAGTTTTTACTCGACTCGCTGCCGTTTATCGCGATGGGGGTGTCGCCGGCGGTCCTCAGTCTATATTTCGTGTTTTATGCGGTCAACGGGTTCTTTCAACATTCCAACGTGGATGTGAAGCTGGGTTGGCTCAACTATCTGATGAGCGGACCTGAGTTACACCGGTGGCACCATTCGATGGTGGTACAGGAGTCCAATACCAATTATGGCAACCATCTCATCGTGTGGGATTGGCTGTTTGGGACCAGGTATTTGCCTGCTCAGCGGGAAGTCGAATCGTTGGGGTTGATAAACCGTCAGTACCCGACCGGCTTCCTCAAACAAATGACTGCGCCGTTTCATCCCGGATTGGATAAACGAGCTGCCTAGGCGTTATGGGAGAAACTCCGTCACTTCGCGCGGTTCACTCTGCCATGCGGCATGCCGAGAAGTTCTGGCATCCGTTCATGGAACGGACGCAAGATCCCGCCGGTAGTCAGCGCCTGTTACTACACAATATCCTTCGCCGGCAGGCGGATACGGTCTTTGGGCGGAAGCACTCGTTCAACCGCATACGGTCCTATGCCGAATATCGGACGGCTCTCCCCGTACATGGGTATGAGGACTTGCGATCCTCTATTGAAGAACAAGATCGGAATCGAGAACCGGTACTGACGGTCGATCAGCCGATTCAGTTTGCGCAAACCAGTGGGACGACGGGACAGCCGAAGTTCATTCCCGTTTGTCGGTCTACGCGAACAAGTATTGCGCGCTACCAATGGCTGTTTGCCCGCGCACAATATCATGGTGTGCCGGGGATTTTTGACGACCGTATCCTCGTCTTATCCGGGCAGAGTGTGGAAGGGTATCTGGAATCAGGCACTCCGTACGGCTCAATGTCCGGTCTGCTCTTTGAGGGGCTCCCGTCACCCCTTCGCCGAAAGGATGTGCTTCCTCCTCCCGTTCGTGCCATGACCGATGTGAAGGCCAAATATCGCCACATAGCGGCCTGTGCCTTGGCCGAACCGATGTTGTCGGTGATGGCGGCTCCGAATCCGACGACCTTTCTCAAGCTCATGGAGATCATTCGAAAAGACTATTGGGCGGTGCTTGAAATCCTGTCCGCACCAAACGGAGGAGGGGAAGGTGTACCGAGAGCAAGCACGCGCCGTCTGGAGGAGCTGAAGGCCTACGGAAATTCTGCGGAGAAGCTGACGTTTGCGAATCTATGGCCGTCTTTGAAAGCCGTGATCACCTGGACAGGCGGAAATTGCGGGATACTCATTCCCAAGCTGAGACCGCTCTTGCCTGAGACGGCTGCGGTCATCGAAATGGGGTATCTTTCCAGCGAGTGTTTGGGGAGTCTCAACGTGGACGTTGTGAATAATCGCTGCATCCCGACCTTTCATGAGCATCTGTTTGAATTTGTTCCGTTGGCGGAATGGGAATGTGAAAATCCGAACACATGTTTGCTGGATGAAGTGGAGGTCGGCGGCA
>JAOUPN010000285.1 GCA_029879905.1 Nitrospira sp.
CAGCCTATCGTCGTTTAAGGCCGAGCAGCCGTGATCCATCTTCAGTCTTCGGCAACACCTCGCCGAGCTATTCGACGCCGCTGGGTTTATCGCGCGGGTAAGTCGGAACCTTCATTTCTTGCTTCCCTTTTTCTTCAGCTTGGGCGGGGGGGCCAGTTGCCGGATCGCTTTCTCAAGATCACCACCGGCTACGTCGGCCTGCCGGATGCGCCGGCGGTTGAATTTGTCATATTCCGTCTCGGCGAGTTCCGACTCATTCAGGTAATTCTTGGCGATGGTGACGTCATCCTTGCGTACCTTCGCACCGCGCCAGCTGGTCAGGCCCATGTTGGGCTTCTTGCTGTCGGCGCGAGCATGGATGATTTCCGCCGCCGTCTGGCCGGTGATGGCCCAGTGCATCTTGTTCTGCACAGTCTGGAAGAACTCGATGCTTTCTGGCCGAGTGGGATCATAATCGATACTGGTCGCGTAGATGTCGGTGATCTTCTGGTAGAACCGCCGTTCAGAGGTGCGGATGTCCTGAATGCGGCGGAGCAGTTCGTCGAAGTAATCGAACGGATGGTCGGGATTCTTGAGGCGTTCGTCGTCGAGGACGAAACCTTTCACGATGAACTCGCGGAGCTTTTGTGTGGCCCAGATGCGGAAACGTGTGGCGACGGCGCTCTTCACACGGTAGCCGACGGAAATGATGGCATCGAGGTTGTAGAAATTGGTGCGGTACTCCTTGCCGTCGTCGGCAGTAGTAAAGAAATTCTTTACCACTGAATCCTCGGCCAGCTCTCCTTCTTCAAAGATATGTTTCAGGTGCTGGCCGACGTTCTGCTTGGTCGTCTGAAACAGTTCGGCCAACTGTTGCTGAGTCAGCCAGACGGTTTCGTTTTCCAGCCGTACCTCGATTTTCACCCGTCCATCTTCGGATGGATAGACGAGGAATTGGCCCCTGCCGGGCGGACTGAATTCGCCGGGAGGACTCATGCCGTGATCTCTTTCAACAGCTTCAGGATGTCGTCTTCCAGCGCCTTGATGTCCGCCTCGATCATCTCCAGCGGACGGGGTGGCCCATAACGGTAGAAGTGGCGGTTGAGCGGGATTTCATAGCCGACTTTGGTCATGGTCTCGTCGATCCATGCATCGGACACGTGGGGCAGCACCTCACGCTTAAAAAACTCCTTGCACAAAAAAGGTGCGTGGAGCCATTCCGTCACTGATTCACATGCCGCGAAGAATACCTTCATTCACACACGAAGTCACCACCTCTTGAGCCCGCATTATTCATGACAGTTCATCACCCGTTCGACAGGCTCATGGTCCCGAGCATCGTCGAGGGACGAAATTGCCAAGCCGCGTCGCCCTCGGCTTCGCCGCGAGGCGAGGCGGGTCTTCGCGTGGTGTCTGTCCCCGTCCGAACCGGGACAGGCACCGCCGCAGACGACGGAGCCAGTCCCTAACAGTACGTCGAAGGACCGAGGGACGAGCCCGCCGCCCCAAGACTTGTCGCAGCAGCGGATCGGCGATTGCAGCAGAAGTGCTCATGAATAATGCGGGTTAGCTTCCCGAGCAGAATGCGCTAGTTTGATCCCTATCGCCTTTTCCATTTCTGAAAAAACCATGGGCGAGGTCTGTCTGATTGCAGGGTGTGAAGGTCTGCTGATTCTTGTTGGTTCCTCACACGCCTCAGACTGTGTTTAGTCTCTTGCCCTGCCTGTCGGAAACAAAGTGAATTTCCACCCGTTGTTTCAAGGCGGCGGCAATTCGCCTCAGCATGGCTAGGGAGTGCCCTTCATATTCAGCATCTTCCAGTCGGCAGATAGCCGAGGCGGTGGTTCCGACCAACTTGGCCAATTGCCGTTGTGTGAGACCAGCTTGCAGGCGTAATGCAGTCAGCTTTCGTGCCACGCTGTCGTTTGCCCGTGCCTCCTCCAAGCCTCTGACACGCTCGGGCCTCCCCTCGTAGTATCGGCGGTAGAGAATCCGGACGGCCTCGGACGTGGATACTTGGGTGCGTTTTGCCATACTCATTCCTCTCGATACGTATGGGCCTGGGGATCACGTTCAAACCGGCGTTTTCTCTCCAAAGCGCGTTGTATGTCCTTAGTCGGGACTTCCCGTTCTTTGACGAGGCCGTGAGTGAGGACGGCTGCCACCCTCCCATCTGATAGAATACGACACGCGTCTTTGGCAATCTCTTGCCCTCCACCGATCACCGGAGATGTTCTCATATTTGAGAACCCACTACAAGCTCGGCACTGGGGAAGTGCTGAGACAGGGATAGAACCTAGGACTGAGGGATGAGGACTGAGACGGGAGAGGCACGGTAGGCGCGAGAATCGGCCATAGAAGATCGGCGCGGATGGCTGATAGTTGATGGCGTATGACAAAAGCTGGTCGTCAGACTAGTTCGGCAGGATGATGAAACGGCCGAGTTTCGCCGGGCGGTAAACCTCAAAGTCCCGGCGATCGAGCGTAAAGATTCGCCGAATCCGCTCCCGTTCCGCGACAGCCACCAAGGCGGCGTCGGCCAGATCCATTGGAAGATCTTTATACTTCTTCATCAGTTCCCGTATGCGTACAAGGTCGCGTCCTTCGACGTCCAGCAGATTGACCACACCTCGATCGATTGTTTCCCAAAGCGCTTCTTGAGCTTTCCAGGAAAAGCTCAGCAGATACATGGCTTCAGTCAGTGCCGGCCACACGGTTCCCAGCGGCTCCGTGATTGCGCGAAATGCCACGACACAACGAGCATGATGCGCATCGTCTTTATGAATCAAGGCAATGAGGGGGCCGGCGTCGACCAGAATCATTGTCAAACCTTCTTTCGGCGACCGGCTACGAGGCGACGAAAGGCCTCTCCCGTTCGTTCCGAAAGATCGGCTGGACCTCCGTGGACGCTACCGATCAGATCTCGGATCTTATCATACGGATGTTCCATCTTCTCCTGGGCTTCAACGGACTTGGCCAGGATACCGATCGCGTCTCGAATGACTTCGGACTTCGTCCGGCCGCGCTTCCTGGCTAGGCGCTCCAATAATCGTTCAGTTTTGAGATCTACACGTACGGTAAGCGGCATGTTGTCCTCCGGATCAATGTACGACACTACTGTACTACGAGCTGACGCCGTGCGCAAACAGAAAGTACTGGGGACAAGCAAGAAGTGCTGAGACGGGGGAAGAACCTAGGACTGAGGATTATGGGGAAGTGCTGAGGACTGAGATACGATCCAGGACTGAGGAATGAGGACTGAGATGCGGCCAAAAGACGCACTATCACAGGCCCAATCAAACTCGCCAATCGTCTCCCCGGCACTTTATGGTGGCCCCCTCCCTCATCATCACGTATACTTGCATGACGAAAGAGGGTATTCTCCATGCAGAAAAAGCCGCTTATCGAAACCAATCCTCACCTGATGATCACAGCACAATACCGGAAGGCTCTCATTGCCAACGTCGCCAGTTCAACAGCTATAGAAACCGGTACATCTATCGAGTCCATTACTCGTCTCCTTACCGAGCCACGGACTAACCAGAGCATCAAGAAGACCGGCCACTCTCCTCAATAATCCGTTGGAACAGCCTCTCCATCGGAGCATAGTCTTTATCTAGACCGGCCTGAATCGCGACAACGTACGTGCGTCTGCCTTCACCGGCCATCGAGCGAAAGTCCAATAACGGTAACCCAGCCTGCAGCGCCATCAGCGTTGACAAGACACGAGCGAGCCGGCCATTTCCCTCGCGAAATGGATGGATCAAAACCAGCTCGACATGAGTTTCCGCCAGCGCGCGGACCACCTCTCGCCTATCAGAGAAGGAACAGGGTGTCCATCGCCCCAACACCTCTCGATCAAACTGAGTCATCAAGTACGATACTTGGGATGCTGCTGCGAAGGGAAACCCGTCTTTACTGATGTTGACCTGCCTATACTGCCCGGCCCATTCATAGACATCAGCGAGCCAGAGACGGTGCCAGTCACAGAGGTCGTCAGCTGTCACCCGATGGGCGGCATCATAGTCCCGTACCAACGCATCCATCGTCCGCTCAAGCGCAGTCGCTTCCACCCCATCCATATCCTGCTTCGAGACAATGCCCAGACGATTTTTTAAGACTTTGCCGTCGGAGCCCGGCTCACACTGAGCCTCCGGTAGATCGGACACATCATAGCGGTTATCAGCCATCACAATGCACTCATATGATGACCATCACCATCCGAGCATCTTTGAGCATCAATAGACGACGGGCCGCTTGTTTTACCTTCCATCGTTTATCCCAACCTGCTTTGTGCGGTTTACAAAGACCACAAGATCGACGTTTCCGTCTATAGGCCTTTTGGATTGTCGTTTCCCCAACCTGTTGAGGTAGTTCATTCCTGGAATCATACGTAAACGGATTGCATGTCGGCAGAAGAATACCTGGAATCCTTCCAAAAATCACGCCTCTCTTGGAAGTGCTGAGACGTGAGTGCTGAGGACTGAGATAAGATCCAGGGCTGAGGAACGAGGACTGAGGACAACCGAATAGTGCTGAGACGTGAGTGCTGAGGGCTGAGATAAGATCAGGACTGGGGCTGAGTAATGAAGACTGCGATACGTGCGAAGAGTGGTTGCGTAATCGTAGATTCAGGCGGCGGCATAGGTTCTGATGTCAACCTGAACACCCGCACGGACCGCTTCTTCGGCAGTTTTCAATAACCGACCCGTCACACCGTCATCAACGTACTCTTCTCCGCAATTCTTGCATACACGTGCCGGGACATTCTTGATGACGACTGTTGCACCCTCTCGCTCAAGTGTGACGGTCGCCGTACCAGGTTGGGTTTCTCCGGTTTTGCAAATTACACACATCAT
>JAOUPN010000286.1 GCA_029879905.1 Nitrospira sp.
AATCCTAAGATTGCCTCCTACGAATTGGAATATCAGGGCTGGTGGTGGCAGCACCGACTGCGGACTCGAATCTCAGGATTTTTCAATCATGTCTCTGACCTGATACAGTTTAGGAATGATACCGGTATCCCCACCAATCCATCCCGCCCGGTCAATGGCGGCGTGGCCGATATTTACGGTGCCGAGGCCGGCTTTGAATGGCTCGCCACCTCTTGGCTCTCGGGATTTGCAAACTATTCCTATCAGGAAGCAGGGCAATCATTTCAGGGCTTCAGCCGACGGGCGTTCCCCCATCACAAAGTCAATGCGGGTCTCCGACTCACCTGGACACCGGCCTGGACCGGCGAGGTGCTCTACCACCATGTGGGGGCGACCTCCTACCCCTTGGCGGACGCTTTTACTCTCCTGTCCCCTTTCCTTCAGCCCGGCACGGCTGTCCCGCAAGAGCGGGTCAGGAGCTATAACCTCTTGAATCTCCGCCTGGGATACCGACTCTGGCAGGAGCAGGTCTCGGAGGGGTACCTGCGTGAGGCGGAGATTGCGGTTTCCGTGTTTAATGCGCTCAATGACACCCATCGTGAACACCCGGTGGGTGACATCCTTGGGAGTCGTGTCATGGGGTGGCTGACTGTGCGGTATTAACTGTCGGGGGTTGACTCTCCGTGCGCCCCTCAGACCAGAGGCCTAGTGAAAAGAACTGGGTAGCCCCCATAGACAGCCCCCCCCCTTAGCATGTAGAGTAAATGATTAGGATTCTATTCCCCATGTACCTTGGCCGGAATGTTCACATGAAACTGTCGATGCTTTTTGCATGCGCGGTGCTCGTGTTTCTGACCGTCGCGCAAAGCGTCCGCTCCTCGGATGCGGCAGAAGTCGTGATCCTGAAATCTGCAGACCTGTCCTATTACAACGACATGGTCGAAGGATTCAGATCAACGCTCCCACCGAAAACCACGATCAAAGAATATGACCTGGGAGGAAATCTCTCTACCGGCAGGGACATTACCAGAATGTTACGCGCGGATCCCCCGTCGCTTGTCTTCGCCGTCGGACTGAAGGCCACATTGGCGGCCAAACTGGAACTGCCTGATACGCCGGTATTGTTCAGCCAGGTTCTGAACCCTGAACTGTACGACTTGCCCATGCGCAACATGGCCGGCATTCGCGTCGTTGTCTCTCCCGACCAGCAATTATCCACCCTCCGCGCGCTCTTGCCCCAGGCGAAACGCATCGGGCTTCTCTACGAAAAGGAGAGCCAAATCGGTTTTTTGAACGATGCCAAACATAGCGCCCATCGTCACGGCTTCACCCTGATCCAGTCACCAGTGTCATCCTCATCCGACGTTCCGGGTGCGCTCCATGCCCTGCTGCCCACGATCGACGCACTGTGGGTCATCCAGGACCGCATTGTGCTCACAGAGGAGTCGGTGCCGTTTCTTCTCAAGGCCCTGCTTGACGCCAAAGTTCCGATGTTTACGTTTTCCGACATCCTGATCCGACAGGGTGCGCTCGGTGGGTTGGTGCTTCAACCGTCGGAGCTCGGTAAACAAGCGGGCGACCAGGCGATCCACCTACTTCGAGGCCGCACACAGTCCTTGGGGTCGTTGATCGACCCGCAGCGACCACAATTGGTGCTGAACCTCCACGTGGCCGAGTATTTGGGCATCTCGACATCGGAACACCTTGTTCGTATGGCCGGCACCCTCTATGGAACCGGCACCATCGCGCAACGTTCGGACCTCAACACCGACGTTCGTTAGGAGGCATATGTCACAGTTTGCGCCTCACCCCCCTGTCTCGCCTCCCCCCTCACGATTTTCGCATGGCCTTCGCGGTCAATTCATGTTCATGGCTGCGCTGCTGCTCAGCCTAGCCTGTATCACACTAGGATGGTTTTTGATCCATCAACAAATCCACACCGTCATGAGTGGACTCTCCCAAACCGGGATCCTGCTCGGCAAACATCTCGCAGGCAACAGTCGGTACAGCATGATTTCCGGCGATGACTATGAACTCAACCGCCTCGCCCGTGGCATCCTGGCCGTCAAAGATGTGTCGTACGTCTCCTTTTTCACGGCAGACGGTCGCCCGATGATCTCAGTCGGGAGAGAACAATGGGAGCACCAACTCTCACAACCACCTTCCGCTGTTTCGCCGATCAACCCTGCGCTCTCCTCACTCTCGTGGGACGATCCGTCCGTGGGACACGTACAGCTCAAGAACGGCAACATAGAATTTTCCCCGGAGGCCGGCTTTCCTTCGCAATTCATTCTGACGCTGCTATCAGGTCGGAATGTGGATCTCCTGTACAATATTAGCATTCCGATCCGCCCCAACAGTCCCAAGGCTCTTCAGGACTCGAGCCTCGGACTCCTCTTCGACCAACATGAGGACGCCGTATCGTACCTCGACGAGACCTCCCAGCCCCTGCTGGGAATCGTCGAAATAGGCATGTCCAGCCTGTCCGTCCAAGAGCAATTGCGGACACTGATATGGCAAGCCATTGCCATTACCGGCCTCATCCTTCTTGTCGGCGTCGCACTGTTGAGTTTCTTCAGTTATCGCATTACCTCTCCGTTACGCCGCCTGACCGATGCGGCGAACCGTGTCGCGGAAGGTGAAACTCGCATCGACCTTCCTCCGACGGCCGCCGGAGAAATCGGCGGGCTGACACACGTGTTCTCGCACATGCTCCATTCCATTCACGAGCGCGAAAGTGCGCTCCAGGACTTGAATCAGACGTTGGAATTCAGAATCGCCGCTCGAACCGAGGAACTGCGGCGAGCCAACCAGAAGCTCAAGGAACTCGACCGTCGGAAGTCTCTCTTTGTCTCCGCCGCCTCGCATGAAATTAAAACTCCGCTGACGTCCATCACCTGCCACCTTGACAATCTCTTGTTCGGTGTCGATGGTCCCCTGTCGAAGGAACAGATCAACGTCCTCAAACGCGTGCAGGCGAACATCGAACGGCTCGAGCATTTGCTCGTCGACCTATTGGATCTATGCAAAATCGAGCTGGGCGAGACGACGGTGGAACTTCACGCCATCAATGCCGAGTCCGTGATCGTGCAGTCCATTGAGAGTTTGCAATCCTTTGCCTCGAGACGAGGGGTGTTTATTGATATGGAGATTCCTCCTCTCTTTCCCCTGGTTGCCGCCAATACCGCCAAGCTCCATCAAATCATGACGAACCTCATCCATAATGCGTTAAAATTCTCCCCCGACTACGGCACCGTCCGAATCACCGGACAGGTCCATCCCGACGGATTCGCCCATATCGGCGTTCACGATTCAGGGTGCGGAATCGCACCTCATGAAATTGAAAAAGTCTTTGACCCTTTTTACAGTGCAAAACACATCCCCGCCCAGAAACGAGGGACGGGATTAGGGCTGGCCATTACCAAACAGTTAGTGACACTTCATCATGGCCGTATTTGGGTTGAAAGCGAGATCGAGCGGGGGGCATCCTTCTTCTTCACCTTGCCGCTTTGGCCCCGGCCCCCCATCCATGAGAACCACCAGAGCGAACCTCTTCTCCTCTCCAAACAATCCGTGCCCTATGACAACCCGGACCTGTCGGATCTCTCCATGGAACGACGGAACTAGGACGACAACACCTTCTGCAATTCGTGAAACGTGAGACGATCAACGTAAAAGGTTGCGGAACGTTATGCCGTCGAGAATGCTTCTCATCACTTCTTACGTGTTATCTTTGACGGGGCACGGATTGCAGGAACGACAACGGCAAGCGGTTTCAGCAGCCCACTAACCCTGTGGAGGATGGCCGGATATGCCTTTTTGTCGCAACAGTTTGGTGAGGTACGTACGTTGGATCCCGAGAGCTTTGGCGGCTTTGGTTTGATTCCACCCGACGCGAGTCAACGCCTCTTCAATCAATTTCCGGCTGTACCGATCCAATGCGTCATAATACAGCGCGTCCGGTTTTTCATCGCCACCGTCGTTAGCGGTCTGAAGTCTGAGCGTTGAAAGACGGAGGTGACTTGGTTCAATCGTATCGCCCTGACAAAGAATGACGGCACGAGCCAACACATTCTCCAGCTCTCGAACATTACCCGGCCAATCATAGTCTGCAAGGCAAGCCTCCGCGTCGGCACTCAACGTAATCCCGCGCTTGTGGGCCGCCACCGCATGGCGATCCAAAAAATAACGGGTGAGTTCAGGAATATCATCCGTCCGATCCCTGAGCGGCGGCAGCATCAATGTCATGACATCCAGTCGAAAATAGAGATCGGCTCGAAAGGTTTGATTTTGGACACAGGCATGCAGATCCTTGTTTGTCGCGGCGATAAATCTCACATGGGTTCTGATCGGCTGGTGCCCTCCGACGCGATGAAACTCTTGGTCTTGCATGAGACGTAACATGCGCGCTTGAAGTGCAAGCGGCATGTCCCCGATTTCATCCAGAAACACCGTACCGTCGTCGGCGGCCTCCATCTTTCCGATCTCTTTGGTCGATGCTCCTGTAAACGCACCCCGTTCGTGTCCGAACAACTCATTTTCCAGCAAGTGTTCGGGCATGGCCGCACAATTGACCACCATAAAGGGCTTTGCCGCCCGCTCACTCCAACCATGAATAGCTCGTGCCAGCACTTCCTTCCCTGTCCCGGTCTCCCCAAGCAAGAGCATGGTCGCCGGCGAACAGGCTGCTTGACGTGCCATATCGACCACGTTCTGCATCGCAGCACTTGTTCCGACGACGATCTCGTGTCCCTTATTGATCTCACTCGTCAGGGTTTTCACTCGGCGCGTCAACGACAAGGTGGCAAGGGCTTTCTCAATCACGACCGTCAGATGGTCCATCTTGAAGGGCTTGGTC
>JAOUPN010000287.1 GCA_029879905.1 Nitrospira sp.
TCGTATCGGCCAGTGCCGGTGTCCGTTTCGGGAAGGCCAGGGCCTTCACGGCGCGGCGTAACGCATTGCGGACTCGTTGTGTGCCTTGGTCGATGCGTTTCGCGATAGCGATTTCTTCAGCGCGGGTGAGGAGGGGGCGCCGGCCGAATGAGCGGAAGTATAAGGACTCCATGAGGAAGGGACTGGTACCGTGGCTTGTGCGTAAGGTAGACCGATCCTCATCTTCTTTCTCAGAGGACTTCCGAGTCCGGTCGCGGCCGATGACTTCGAGCAGGTCGCTGGCTTGCGGATCGTCAGTGTCCACGTCAACTTCCGCGATATCCTTCTCCGTGTCGGTATTGTACGTAGTCCGAATCTCTTTCTCACGCATGGCAGCACCTCTGGTTGTATTTCATTGTCGTTGTCCGCCTGTATACCCCTGGTTAGAGCCATGATGAGTCAAAAGGATTCATCCGACTCAAGGGCGCCTGGTTTCGTATAGTGAGCAAAAGTGATGCTGGCGAGGAGATGAGAACAAACGGACTCGATCACCGGGATATTGCAGGAGTATTAACGTAACTTAATGAGAGCAATAAACAAAATCTGTAGCAGATATGTGGCACCTCTGTCTGATTTTTGACACGAGTTTACCCCTGTGCCCCACCCTATTTGTTAGGGGGGGGCTGCTTCAAAAAAGGCGCCAGCGTATCAATCGGGATCGGGAAGATCGTAGTGGAATTCTTTCCTGCAGAGATCTCGACCAAGGTTTGAAGATAACGGAGTTGGAGGGCAGCGGAATTCCGACTGATCACATCGGCCGCATCGGCTAATCGTTGCGACGCTTCGAACTCACCCTCGGCATGGATGACCTTCGCCCGCCGTTCCCGCTCAGCTTCAGCCTGTCGAGCGATCGCACGCTGCATTTCTTGCGGCAAATCCACGTTTTTAACCTCGACGGCGGTGACCTTAATGCCCCACGGTTCCGTTTGTTGGTCGATGATGCGCTGCAGGTCCGCGTTGATCTGTTCCCTCTTGGCCAAAAGATCATCGAGTTGGCTTTGTCCAAGGACGCTGCGCAAGGTCGTTTGGGCCATCATGGAGGTCGCGTAGAGGTAGTCTTCCACTTGGATGATCGCCCGTTCAGGGTCGACGACCCGGAAGTAAATCACGGCGTTGACTTTGACGGTCACGTTATCCTTGGTGATGATGTCTTGGGGAGGGACGTCCATGGCAACGGTGCGGAGACTGACCCGCATTAAGCGGTCAATGAACGGGACGATGACGACGAGTCCTGGTCCATTGCCGCCGATAATACCGCGTGACACACGGCCGAGACGAAAGATGACGGCACGCTCGTATTCAGGGAGCACGTTGAAAGTGAGTTTAGCGATCACAATGAGAACAATGATCGCAAGGACGAAACTGAAAGGACTGAAGAACATGGCTAGGCCTCTTTCTTTTGGAGCACCGGGGTGACGTAGAGAGTCAATCCTTCGACACGAAGGACTTTGACGGAGGTACCTTCCTCGGCGGGTTGGTCGCTGACGGCATCCCACAGCTCACCGTGGATCGAAAGCTTGCCCTCCGGGCGTAACGCGGTCTTGGCGATACCAATCGTCCCGATCATGCCTTCGCTTCCTGTTTGGGGCGAACGGCGTAGCGCGCGGATCCCCATGCCCACGATAAAGAGCGATAGTGCTGCTGTCGTGACGATGACAGGAACGATCACGGTCCAGGAGATCTGGAGGAACTCCGCATCCGATTTGATCAGCATCAATGAACCGAGCACCATTGAAGTAACGCCGCCGATGGCAAGCAGCCCGTAGCTGGTCACGGTGGCTTCGAGGATGAAGAAGACGATGCCAAGGATGAAGAGCAGAACTCCCGCATAATTGACCGGCAGCGACTGTAGCGAGTAGAACGCCATGATCAGACTGATGGCTCCGACAATTCCTGGAAGGATCGCACCAGGATTGTACAGTTCGGCAAGAATGCCGATCGTGCCGATGGTCATCAGGAGGTAGGCAATATTGGGGTCGCTCAGGGCTTTCAGCAGTTCCAGTCGGAGCCCCATCGGGAATTCGCGAATCGATGCCCCCCCTGTCCGGAGGGTGGTCCGGCCGTTCGACACCGTGACTTCCCGTCCATCCACCTGTTTCAAAAGAGCAGGAAGGTCTTCTGCCACCACATCAATGATCTTGAGCTTCAGGGCCTCATGTTCCGTGACAGACACACTGTTGCGAACTGCGTCCTCCGCCCACGATACGTTCCGTCCTCGTTGCTCGGCGATGCTCTTAATGTAGGCGACGGAGTCGTTCTCCACCTTCTCTTTCATGGTGTTATCCATCTCGCCCCCGCCCATTGCCACCGGGTGGGCTGCCCCGATATTGGTTCCTGGCGCCATGGCCGCCACGTGTGCGGCCATCGTGAGGAAGACGCCTGCCGATGCGGCGCGGCCACCGGACGGGGAGACATAGACGATGACCGGAATCGGCGAGCCGGTCATATCTTTGATCATCAATCGCATGGAGGTGTCCAGTCCTCCGGGGGTATCGAGTTTGAGAACCACGGCTTGAGCGGATGTGGCTTGCGCCGAGGTCAGCGCATCGTTCAGATACTCGGCGGCAACGGGGTTGATAACGCCTTCATAGGTGGCCACGACAATTTCTCCGGCATGCACCGTGGAGGTGTCAAGAGCGCCTGCACTCAGGGTCAGCATGAGCCCGAACACGATCAGCCTGAAAACTTGAGCCAATGATCGACGGCGTATTCGGGAGCAGCCATGCATGGTGAACTCCATGTTCCGTTGGGAACATGCGGGACATGGGCATTGGTGAGGAAAGATGATGGTGGGATCTTACGGCCCAAATCAGACCCTGTCAAGGAAGGAGGCTTGGTTGCAAACCGTCGCGCGAACCTCCTAGAATGCCGGCCATGTCATATTTTTCCAGCGGCGACCGCATTCATCTCGTCGATAAAAAAGGGCGCCACTATGCGCTGACGCTGAAGGCGGGAGAGACCTATCAATTCAGCGGCCAGACGATGGCGCATGATGCGCTGATCGGAAAACCTGATGCCACGATGGTGACGTTATCAGGCGGAAAGAAGATGCTCGCGCTTCGTCCGACCTTCGGGGAATATGTGCTCAAAATGCCGCGGGGGGCGCAAGTGCTCTACCCCAAGGACCTTGCGCTGATTCCCATGTGGGCGGATGTCTATCCTGGTGCCAGGGTCTTTGAAGCAGGGACCGGATCCGGGGCGCTGACCATGGCGCTACTCCGTGCGGTCGGGCCCCGGGGGCTTGTCGTCACCTATGAGATGCGTGAGGACTTTTCCCGCGTGGCGCGGACCAATATCGATCGGTACATGGGGGCGGTGCCCAATTTGGTCACGATGCGCAAGAACGCCTACGAAGGGATCGATCTGCTTGACGACGGATGTTCGTTTGATCGTGTTGTGCTTGACTTGCCGGAGCCATGGCAGGTCGTTCCCCATGCCGCCAACGTGCTGCGATCCGGCGGGATTTATTTGAGCTTCGTGCCCACGGTCCCTCAGGTGATGCAGACGGTCGAGGCCCTGGAGCGGACGACGGTGTTCGCCATGGTGGAAACATTCGAGACCTTGCTTCGTACCTGGTCGATTCAAGGACGGAGTGTCAGACCCGATCATCGAATGGTCGCCCATTCCGGTTTCCTTACGGTAGCCCGCAAGGTTGAGTCGGGATTTGTGAGTCATGCCGCTATACGAGAACACGAACACGAAGGGGATCGGGACGCAGGTTCAGCCCACCAAGAGGAGGAGTGTGATCAATGAGTCGATTGGCCGGGAAAGTCGCTCTTGTCACCGGCGGCAATGCCGGGATCGGTGAGGCGATCGCCAAGAGATTTGCCGGAGAAGGGGCGTCCGTCGTGATTACCGGACGTCGCCAGGCCGAGTTGGATCGAGTGATACAGGACATTGAGCGGCAAAATGGAAAGGCCTTTGCCGTCGCGGGTTCTGTGACGGACGAGCGGCATGCGCAAGCGGCAGTGGGCGAAGTGGTTCGTCGATTCGGCGCGCTGGATATCCTGATCAACAATGCGGGGGTCGGTGAGTTCGGTCGTCGGCTTCATGAGCTTGACGACGAAACATGGGCGCGGGTCTTGGATATCAATCTGACCGGCGTATTTCGTATGACCCGGGCAGCCATCCCCGAGATGTTGAAGCAGGGTCGTGGATCGATCGTCAATATTTCCTCGATCGCAAGCTTGGTCGGCATACCGTGTCTATCTGTCTATGCGGCGTCAAAAGGCGCATTGGATGCATTGACGCGATCGGTCGCCATCGATTACGCCAAAGACGGCATTCGGTGCAATGCGGTGAATCCCGGTCTGATTGCCACTCCGATGGCGGCGCCGCTCATGGCTAACCCGGAGCAGCTTGATCCGATTCTGAACCACTATCCGATTCGTCGCCCGGGAAAACCGGAAGAAGTCGCCAATATGGTCTTGTATCTGGCCTCCGATGAGGCAGCCTGGGTGACCGGAGGGTCCTATCCCATCGATGGAGGGATGACGGTCTGGTGAGGGCATGCGTGATGCTCACGAGGGGGACGGAGGGGGCCGGCTGATTCAGCCGGTATCGAGATGGAAGTAAACGTTCATACACAGTTTTGTGGCATCATCGGCAATCCCGTTGAACATTCGCTGTCTCCGGCGATCCATAATGCGGCGTTCCACAAACTCGGGCTCAATTGCGTGTATCTTGCCTGGAAGGTGGAGTCGATCGGCGAGGCCGTGGCAGGGCTTCGGGCGCTTGGAAACTTTTGCGGTGCCAGTGTCACGATTCCGCATAAGGTATCGGCTGTCCCGT
>JAOUPN010000288.1 GCA_029879905.1 Nitrospira sp.
ACCGGAATAACAATGCGCCGCGTAGGGCGGTCAAGGTGCTCAACAAATAGAGCCAACTAAATTGCGCCCATGCAGGATAGGCTTCCCACACCATTCGATCGTTCTGCTCTGTCTTTTCGACAAGGGGAAGCATCGTCATCGGGAGCAACCCATGATTTCAAGACACCGCTATTTCTTTAGCGCCTCACGTGCCTTGCCGCAAGCCAGGCAGGTCGTCGCCGTGGGTAGGGCTTCCAGTCGAGCGATGGGGATGTCTTTTCCGCAGTCCTCACAGCGTCCGTACGAACCGGTCTCGATTCTTATCAGAGCGCTGTCGATGGCTTCGATTTCCCTCTTTTCCCGTTCATCCAGCCGATCGAGCAACCGGACCATTGTTTCTGTCTGTCCCCGCTCGATGATTTCTGGTTCTACATCCGTCTCGAGCCATAACAGGTCATCTTCAGTCTGTGCGGCCTGACGAAACAGGTCACGGCGTTGCACCAGAAGGTTGGCACGAAGATTCTCTACAGGCAGCATCATCCCCCTCCTCCTCCCCAAACGATGGCGTTGCTTACGTTGAGTCGTACAAGAAGCCAAAGCATTCACAATGCCACGATGACGGAAAGTCGGGAAAGAAGATATATGAGCGTAATGGCAAGAGGTTAGGGGTTCGAGCCGTGGCAGAAATGGAGCGCGCAGTTGGTCGCTGAGGTATTTTAGGCCGCAGGGAACTCGGCCATTGTCGCCAATTGCCTCAGAGAGGTGCCCTGGTCATCATTTGTTCTTCGGATCGATGTGTTTCGTCCATTCATCCATGGTGGTTACCGGATGAATGGTCCCGGTTTGGGTAGGAGCCAGCGGTTCGAAAAACTCCAAGAGGGCTTGGTAACTTTTGGCCTGAACCGTGATGTAGTATGTGTGCTCCGTGACCGCGACATAGGCACTCAGGATCTTTACTCCTTTCTGGGCAGCCCGATCGCGGTCGGCCCAGAATGCGTTGAGCATGGTTGCACCGTCCTGACTTCTTCCCGGACAATTGTCCGGAGTATGGGTCCAATGTGCGACGAACACCATCCCATCGTCGTGATTCATGTCTGCCCTTTGTAGCGTGAGGTTATTAATGCGGGTCAGAGCCTCCCCAAGCGAGAAGACAGAAGCCCCGCCAAGTGTCGCGAGCAAGTGTACTGCAATGGTTGATGCGAATCCACACAGGAGAGCTCTGTGCAGACCATCATGATAACTGTATCTCACCGGTCAGCCGGAGCCTGTGGACGGCATGCCGAAGTTCCGGCGCCCGTCCTTTGCAGCTTAAAAGGCTACTTCGTCGAGGTAGGCATGGAGGAGAGGATTCGATACGCCTGCCCTTGAAGACTTAAGAGAAGTCATGGATTTCACGTCGTGAGACGTTGCGCTAAATGGTTGAGGAATATGGGGAGGGTGACGAGGGCGGCAGCCGACGACCGTCACAAGGATTATGGCGATCACGCCTATCCATACACGATGATTCATGGTTCATGCTCCTTCTGTTTTGCCTGTGCATTCCCCTATCCGGAACAGCGTGCGTTACGCGATAGAGCCGTCTGCTCTAATAAATGACAGGCGGCCGATTCTGATCGACGACCAACATTAATCTACGCCGTTTGAGCGGTCTCTCAGGGTCCCTTGTATAGTGGCCGAGGTCTTCCGATACCTCCGTGTGGCTGAGCGGAATCGAAATCCGTTGCTTCATATGGGGGACCTGGGTCTGAATCGAGAGATCTACCAACTCGTCGCTGGATCCCGTGATTTCCGCAGTCAGGTCTCGCTCATCAAGAAAATGGACGGTGACTCGTTCTTCCGGATTAATCCACGGGATGATCTGCTTTCGCTTTTCCAGATTCGTCATGTGTCCCTCACAATAGTGATTTCGTGAAAGATCCTAGAATCGCGTGGTTCACTCAATGCGCCAAGGATCGGATATAGCGCAGCACGTTCCGCTTATCCTGCTCGGATAGGGCCCACTTCCAGGCTCCCATCGGCGAACCCGGTTCTCCCTCATGAATAATGCTCATGAGCTCGGTGTCCGACTTTCCCTGGACTGTCTCAGCGGTCAGGTCGGCCGGTGGAGGTGTGACCTTGTCATAAGCCTTTCCCTTCCCTTGCTCCCCATGGCAGAAGCGGCAATATTGCTCATAGAGACGTCGGCCTTCTTGCAACTCGTAATGCCCGCGCAGTGCACTCCGGTCATTCGCCTGACCCAACGCGTCCGGTTCCATGGGTGAACACAAGAGAAGCAGGAAGAGCATAACCATGATGGATCTCAGCGACATGATGCCCTCCATCGAATACGGTACTCAGACGTTACCCTTTGATGCACACGAGCGGTTTCAGTTCGGCGACTTTCTTCGCCAGGCCGGCGTCGTCCGCTCCATCGACGACCTCACCGACATCTTTATATGCCCCCGGCGCTTCCTCGGCGATGCCACGCATCGAGGGGCTACGAATAAGAATTCCGCGTCCGGCCAAGTCTTTCACTACGTCGTGACCATGCCACTTCCGTAGTGCTTGGTGCCGACTCATACTGCGCCCGGCCCCATGGCAGGCGGACCCATAGGCCAGCGACATACTCTCCTTCGTGCCCGTGAGCACATAGGATGCCGTCCCCATCGTGCCTCCGATCAACACCGGCTGTCCCACGGCTCGGAGTGACGGAGGCAGATCAGGGTGGCCGGGGCCGAAGGCCCGCGTCGCTCCTTTGCGATGGACGAAGAGGCGGGCGGGTGTCCCATTGATTACGTGCTCTTCCGCTTTGCAGGTGTTATGGGAAACATCGTAGAGAAGGGAAAGTCTCGCCTCAGGCAGCAGATCCTCAAAGACCTGTCTGACAAGGTGTGTGATGATCTGTCGATTGGCCAGTGCACAATTGATTGCCGCGCGCATCGCACCGAGATAGTCCTGCCCTACTTCCGAATGGATCGGGGCACAGGCCAATTCTCGGTCCGGCAGGTCGATATGGTGGCGCGCAGCAGTGACGGCCATGTTCTTGAGGAATTCTGTACCGATTTGATGTCCGAGCCCGCGCGAGCCGCAATGGATGCTTACCACCAGGTCGCCTTCGCGTAATCCGAAGACGGCGCCGGCCTCTCGGTCGAAGAGTGTGACGACCTCTTGCACTTCGAGATAGTGATTCCCGGATCCCAGCGTTCCCATTTGGTCCTGCTGGCGCGTCTTCGCATGCTCCGAGACATTCTTCGGTTCGGCGCCGGCCATGCAGCCGCCCTCTTCGATGAATGCCAAATCCTCATGCAGTCCGTAGCCTTTCCCGACCGCCCATTTCGCTCCACCCGTGAGCATGGCATCCATGTCCCGCCGATCCAGGTGCAGTGCCCCCGTACTGCCTACGCCGGCAGGAATGTGATGGAACAACGCGTCGGCCAGTCGTCCTTTCACCGGATCGAGGTCTTCAGCCGTGAGTCCCGTACGAAGCAAACGGACACCGCATGAGATATCGAATCCCACACCTCCGGCGGAGACCACGCCTCCGACATCGGGATCGAACGCGGCGACTCCGCCGATGGGAAATCCGTAGCCCCAATGGGCATCGGGCATTGCGTAGGAGGCCTGAACGATGCCGGGCAATGTGGCGACGTTCGTGACTTGCTCGTACACTTTCTCATCCATCTCACGGATCAATGATTCGGTGGCATAGATGATCCCCGGCACTCGCATCTTCCCGCGTGGAGCAATATGCCACTCATTGTCTCCGTGTCGTTTCAGCAGATTGAGATCCATGGCCTCCTTATCAAAGGCTGAGGTCAAGGTTAAGGTGGACTAAGTAAGGTTGAGGCTCAGGCTGAGGGTACATAAAGACCGAACTACCGTCTTGATTATGTACGTAACCTTGGCCTTAGCCCCAACCTTCTTCTATTAGACGTCCACCACACATTGCGCGACCCATTGTCCCTGTTCATCTTGCCGTACCGACAAGGCGGTATAGGTGGCGCCTTTCACCTCCACCGCCGGTTGATGGCGTACCGGGTCAACCGGTTCACCCCATGCAGTGGCTTGGAGCGAATGGCTGTGAACACGGACAACAAAGCGGCTGAATAGCATCTTTCGCGTCGCCATTTCATACACAAGCCTATTCAGCCAATCGACGAACAACAGTTCATCATCCGGCGCGTCGCAGACAATCGAGACCGGGTGGACCGGATCGACGAGCGTGAGGTCGGTGATGACGGCCGTCATGGCCATCGCTGCAGAGGTGAATGCTTCCTCCTTTGTGGGGCCGATCCCCCGGACTCCCATATCCGCTTGATGCGGAAAATGTTCCCACCGTGCTCGACCGATCTCTATGCGGGAATGCGGCATGATTGACGAATGTCCCGGTGCGATGCTCTTGATGATATAGCACATGTCCGGATTGTTCCGTGTCTGCCGAAGGCCTTGCACGTCGCTTCTGTGGATGATGGGAGCACCTGCGGCACCTCGTTCTTGCTCGTTTGTTCCCCTATGTTTTATTCTTCCTCCACGTCGATCACGGCGCCGGAGGCGGCATCGATGTGGACTTCCATCACCTTCTTGTCAGAGGTCACGATTTCGACTTCCCACACGAGCCTGTTATGTTTTGTCTCCAATTCGGCTTCAATGATCTTCCCTGGTACCTTCTGTGAGGCGGTCTTCACTGCCTGTTCGATTGTGACTTTGGCCGCCGCGGCCATGGTGGCCTTGTCATCCTCCTTGTCTTTTCCGTCGGCATAGGCCAATCCCCCGCCGGTCAAAGTTCCGGCCATCAACACGACTGCAAACGTGAATATCGTGAATGCATGTGGTCTCATGGGCACCTCCTTCTTACATTCCTCCGGACGAG
>JAOUPN010000289.1 GCA_029879905.1 Nitrospira sp.
CAATGTTATGTGTCCACCCGACGTAAAAACTTCCATCGACGCAGCGGAGGATATACACATAGCACATAGGGGAGAGTGCCCCTCGATCCCTCGATTTATACTCGGGATCGACTCTGATCTAAGTCGAAGGGTCGACAAGCTCGGGACACCATTCGACTCGTCCAAAGGAGTCCAACGGAAAATCTACGGCCTGCCATGAGCGAGCAGGGTTGTGCTCCCTGGAGCACAGCCCGCGAGTCGAATGGTGGAGGCGCCGGGAGTTGAACCCGGGTCCGAAGATCGTCAGTGCACTGCGTCTACATGTGTAGTCGGCAATTTATGTTTCGCAGCCGTCCACGCCTACCGACAGGCTTAGAACAGCCACTAGCCCAGAAAGTTCTCGTCCTCAGCCGCTGAGCACCGACTTTGGACCAGCCCGCTGCATCGCGCCATTCCACCCCCGCGGGCCTCAGATGGAACGACGTCCCAGCTTAATTAAGCTGCGAGTGCCAGTTCTTGATTGGCAGTTGCGTTTTTCTCGGACTTTTACGAGTTCCCGAGAGCTCGACATGCGACAGTGACATCAGTACCCCCGTCGAAACCGGTCGCCCCCTTTCATTGAGAATCCAGGTTAAGGTTTAGGTCAAGGTTGAGTGCAAAGATTGAGGGGAGCAGTACATCCCTTAGCCTTACCCTTAGCCTCAACCTTCTTTATGCTGATAGTCATCATACCCCACCGGTCAAGAGTATGCCAGGGCTTGTCCCGATGGTCACGCACTCTTAAACCGGGTGAGCTTCGCAAACGCGATTGCGATGAACGGAAGCGCCAACCCCAACAGTAACTGGGTGATGAGCAGGTCCCCGAGTTGACTATAGTCCGCCGGGGTTTGGACGACGCCGGTAGCGGCATCCTTGACCTCGCGCGTGATCACAAAGATCTCGTTCAAGTACTTGGTGCCAAGCTGGCTAAACGATAACGCCAGGTTGGTAAATGACGCCATCACGGCAAAAAAGGTGGCCTTCAAATTGGCAGGGGCTGAATTGGCGATCCACGCCAACATGGGAATCATCGAGATCTGGCCGAGCGGCGACTCCAGCGCCGTATCGATCAGGGCGATAAACCGCGCATCGACGATGCCCCCGGTCAGACGTGCGGTCCATTCATGAAACCCATAGTACATACTCACGATCGGTAACGCGAGGATCGTCCCGACAATGGTCAAAAATCCGACGATGTAACTGATGGAGCGTTCGGCCATGAATCGGCGGAAGATAAACATGCCCGCCAAAGCCAAGGTACCGCCGATCAACGACAGCACCGAAAGGAACTGCTGATCGAATTTTAGGTCATCGATCATCCACCATGTAGCCCCTGGACCGGATTGGGGGATGGCACGCAGCATAAAAACCACCGCCGCGGTGCCGACCAACGTAAAGCGCTTATCCGGCTCCAATTCCCGCACGAGGCGTGACATCAAAAAGAGCACGATCCCCATCGAACCGGCAAATACAATCTCTTCCCGATAGGGCACTCCACCAAGCCCGACTGACAGCGTAAACAGAACAAACGCCGAGCTTCCCCCGAGGATCCACCAATTGGGTTTGGTCGGCTCGCTCTCGTCATCTCGGACATTCACCATCCGTTCCGACTGCTCGGCAGAAAACCCCTGTTGAATCAACTGCGCGACCTGCCGCCGCTGGAGCCACCATCCCATCCCCACCCCGATCACGGAGACGACGGGAATCACCAGCGCCAACAAGTAGATCCGCTGATACAGCAGTACGATCTCGCTCTGTGGAAGTCCCTCCGTACCGGTAAATACATAGACGTTGATGAGCGCCACGATGATCCCGCCGCCGACGATCGCCACACGCCCAAGCGTTTGCATCGTCGTATGCATCAGCTTCCGCTGCAGTTCATCGAACGGGATGCCCTGCTCGTTCACACGAGGGACGGCTTCGACCGTCATGGCATCGGCCACGACGTCTTGGATGACATATCCGATCGGCGCCAACAAGACACTCAAGACGTACCATGTCTCGGCCGATAGGATTGCCGTCATGGCGTCACGATTACCGATCAACGCGGCCATGATGCCAAGGCTGATCGACAGCAACGCTGCCCCCAAACAGACCAGCCAACTTTTCCAACGCCAAATCAGATCGACAGTATGGCCGATGGGCATCTTGAGCGCCCAAGGGATACCGGCCCAGAAACCGAGCGCAGCGAGAAAGGACGCCGAAAGGCCAAGATAGTCTTTGACGAAAAATGTCCCGACGATGCCGGTGAGACCGGAAATTCCATAGGCGACATAGACCATCAGCGGCGGCAGATACGACAGCCGCATATCCCGACCCAAGGACAGGATATTCCGGTCGATCCAACCGTACAGGTGCTTCACCACAACACGGTACCGTTCGAGCTATGATCCCACGAAAGGCAGCCCTTCATGACATGACCACGCCGCCGCCGGCATGAATATTCTGCCCCGTCAACCAGCGCGCCTCTTCGCTGACGACAAATGCCACCACATCGGCAATATCTTTAGGAGTCCCGAGTCGCTTTAAGGGCGCGAGTTGAACTCCCATCGCCCGATACTCGTCCTTCATCATCCCTGTTTCCGTAAATCCAGGAGAAACCGTGTTGACGGTGACCCCCTTGTGCGCCAACTCTTGCGCCAACCCCTTCGTGTATTGTTCAAGTGCGGCTTTACTCCCAAGGTAGGCCGTGGCACCAGGGAAATGCAGACGGGTTCCTTCGCTTGAGATATTCACAATACGACCTCCGTCCTTCAATACCTTGGCGGCTTCCTGCATGGAGAAATACGGCCCCTTGGCATTCAGATCGATGATGCTGTCGAACTCTTCCTCGGTCGTCTCCTCCAACGGCTTCGGTATAAACTTCCCGGCGTTATTCACAAGTATGTCCAACCGGCCGAACTGCGCGACCGTGTCGCGCACCAACCGCCTCGCCTCCGGCATAATGCTCATATCCGCTTGTACGGCCAGGGCTTTCCCACCCCTGGCTTGAATGCCGATCACCACTTGCTGTGCCTTCTCCGGGCTTTTGGAATGATTGACCACAACAATGGCGCCGTCTTCGGCGAATCGTTCCGCAATCGCTCGACCGATGCCGTTCGACGCTCCGGTCACAATTGCCACTTTCCCGCTTAATGACCCCATGTCCTCTTCTCCTCCTGATAAATACTATGTGCTCTCTTAGCGAGAGAGACTCGATGCCATGGACGCCCGACGATCAAGCAAGAGTCCAAGTTGTTTCCCCATTTCATCTGCGGGCAGCCGCACCCGGCTTCCATGACCCGCTAAGACCCATTCGAATTGATAGCCACGCAATTTCTCGATTGAGGCCGTCAACACCTTTGCTCTCCACACCCGCTGTTGAGGAGCCTCCAGGCCATGCGCCTGGGGATTCCACCACAGATGATCTCCGGTGAAAAGGAACTTTGTGTTATAGCGCAATGCCATGCTGCCCGGAGTATGACCCGGAACCGGGATTGCTTGAAATCCGTCATCAAGATCGACAGTGTCTGTGCCGTCCACGACCCATTCCGCATCAGGCACAGCCTCGACATCCCCGGCATGAATGATCCGTGTCGCCCCAAAATGCCTGGCATACTTTTCCGCATCGGCCACATCGTCTTCGTGTGTCAGGAAAATCTTCGACAAGCCCCCCCATCGTTCAAACATGTCGATCACATGTTTGAGATAGCGAGGCGAGTCGACAAGCCAGTTTCCACGCGGATGGCGAATAGCGAAACTGTTCGCCCCGAACGACTTCTCCGAATTGAATCCGCAATAATACACCGAATCCTCAATATGAATCGGGAAACTCGCCTTAGCCCGTTGCATCGACGACGTATCACGGTGCACCGTACCGATGGAACCGGTCGGACAGGCGAGTACGGCTTGATAGGCTTGATGCGTCTGCGCTTCATTGTCGGGTTGATGACGGACGACAGAAAACACTCCCATTTCTTCAAAACTTCGTGGGGCGAGCTGCCGACAGGTATCGCAATTAATACACGTCGCATCGACATAGAAATTCCCCTCGACATTCAGGTCAAGCCGCTTGTTCGGGTTGGCCATTCACCGCACCGCTCCACCCCGCTTCGCCCGGTCGGCGGCCCGCCAAAGATACCAGGACGCCACCGTACGATAGGGTTTCCATGGGTCGCCGTATTCCAGCATCTGCTTCGGTGTCGGAATCGCCTTCAGACCATAGGCAAGACGATACCCGTTGCGGACTCCGAAATCGTCGACCGGAAGAATATCCGGACGACCCAACTGAAAAATCAGCAACATTTCGACCGTCCAACGCCCCACTCCACGAACCTGACTCAATCGCTCTACAATCTCATCGTCACGACAATTGCGGATCACTCGGCTTGTTGGGACCGTACCGTCCAACGTCTTTTCGGCCAAGTCTCGTAGCGCCGCGATCTTCGGTCCGGAGAACCCAGCTTTTCGGATCGCTTCAGTCTGCACCGCCAACACTTCACCGGGCCGCGGGAAGCTCCGACCAGGAAACAGCGCAAGAAACCGGCAAAGAATGCTCTCCGCGGCCTTCGCATGCAGCTGTTGATACGCGATCGCGCGTACCAGCGATTCAAACGGTGACCGCTGCCTCCGTGGTTCGAGCCGACAGGGTCCGACTTCACGGATCAATCGGCGCATCACAGGGTCGACACGCGCAAGGTATCGAGTCGCTGATCGGCTGATTTCCTCCACCTGCATGGCTCGACACATTCCGGATACATCCCAACCCGGTTTTCGGAAATGACAGACACCGGAACCCGCTCAT
>JAOUPN010000290.1 GCA_029879905.1 Nitrospira sp.
GCCACGCTCGACAACTAGACGCTCATAGATTACGGCAACTGAAGTTTTTCTGATTTTAAGAGAATACGCCGATTATGGCATCAGCGAGACAAGGAACGGGAAAACCTACTGCCGAGTACGTGAGGGACTCAACCGATCAGGACTTTATTTCCAAATCTTATAGCTTCAACGCCCGAATGCGGTTGCGGACCTCTATGGCTCGTTTAGAGGGGACTACGCTCACCGCTGGCAGGTCGAGACCTTCCCGCAGGAGATTGATACCGACCAACACGTCGAATTTCCCCCGGCGAAGGTCCTGCACGATTTCAGCCCGCTCCAACGTTTTGATGTCGGAATGGAGATACCGCACCTTCACACCAAGATCGTGATACTACTCCCTCAGATCTTCGGCCATGCGCGTGACGGAAGAACATGCGACAGGAGTTCCTCTCCTGTCGCATCCATCACCATGTTTCGATGGAGAGCCCTTCGATTTCTTTGAAGTGCTGATCTCGTGAGACAACCGCGAGGTTGTGTTGGTGAGCCAATGCCGCAATCCAGATATCGTTCTCAGCTAACGGCCTGCCCCGCTCACGCAAAATCTTTTTGATCTTGCCGTAATGCGCCGCTGTTGTCGCGTCACAGGAAAGGATGTGCTTGTCAGAAGAAGTTCATTGATTCGACGAACATCGTCGTCGGGCCGCGCGGATTTGTACGCCCCGAAGTACAACTCACCGAGGACAATACTGGGAATAAAGATACTGTCCGTTTTTGACAGATGGGATAATACGGAAGAATCAACGGCAAATAAGCCGATTACGATGTTGGTGTCAAGAAGTACGCTACCACTCACTCGGATCTATCCTCTCGCATCCCTCCTCAATAGCCTTAGCCATAGACTGTAGGTCTTCATGGCCGATCGCGCCTGAAAATTTCAAAAAGTTCTTGCCGGACACGCCCGAGTTCATTGGAACAAGCCCCTTTGCAAAATCCAAGACTTGCTTCTGCTGTTCTTCAGGAAGTCGAGACAGCTGGTGAAGCAGCTCCTCTTGTAGTTTTGGGCTCATGTTCATGCGCTCCGTATGCCGAGATTATCCTACGCTTCCTACTCGTGGCCAAGAATGCACTGGTTCAGAAGATAGAGGAGCCTCAGGCTGAACTTCTTTCAGGGACGGTACATGTCTCACTCAGATGCCCCAACGTCCTGACCTTCGATAAAGCCCTAGTAGGCTACGACTTCACTTCCAAATCTTTTAATTTCAACGCCCGGATGCGGTTACGGATTTCCGCGGCCTGCTCAAAAGCGAGTTCCTTGGCTGCCGCTTTCATCTCCGCCTCCAGCCGTTTGATGAGCTGGTCCTTCGTCTCCCCTGCTCCATCTCCATAGGGCTCGACGGACTCCGCTGCCAATTCCAGCTGTACATAGTCCAGGTCTGCCACGGCATACTCAAGCGTCGGAATATCCTTTTTCACGCTGGCGGGGGTAATACCATGAGTCTTGTTGTACTCACCCTGAATCATACGCCGCCGCTCCGTTTCCTCAATCGCCAGCCGCATGGAATCAGTCACGCAATCGCCGTAAAAAATCACCCTCCCATCGACATTGCGTGCCGCGCGGCCGGCGGTCTGGATCAACGAGCGGTACGAACGAAGATAGCCTTCCTTGTCCGCATCGAGAATCGCGACTAAACTCACCTCCGGCAGATCGAGGCCTTCCCGTAAGAGATTGATGCCGACCAACACGTCGAATTTCCCCCGGCGAAGATCCTGTACGATTTCAGCCCGCTCCAACGTTTTGATGTCGGAATGGAGATACCGCACCTTCACACCAAGATCGTGATAATACTCCGTCAAGTCTTCGGCCATGCGCTTGGTTAGGGTCGTGACGAGGACACGCCCACCCTTGGCGACTTCCGCACGAACTTGTCCCAGTAAGTGATCCACTTGCCCCTTGGCGGGGATGACCTCGATCGCCGGATCCATGAGCCCGGTCGGCCTAATGATCTGTTCGACCACCTGGCCCTTGGCATGTTTCAACTCATAGGGGCCAGGAGTCGCCGACACGTAGACGACTTGATGGAGGCAATGCTGGAATTCCGCGAACTTCAACGGCCGATTATCGACCGCCGACGGCAGACGGAATCCGTAATCAACCAACGTCCGTTTCCGTGAGAAGTCGCCTTCGTACATGCCGCCCACTTGTGGAACGGTGGCATGCGACTCATCAATGATCAGCAGAAAGTCTTTGGGGAAATAGTCCAGCAACGTCGGCGGCGGCTCGCCAGGAGCCCGCCCGCTCAAGTGGCGTGAGTAATTTTCGATGCCGTGGCAATAGCCCATGGCACGGATCATTTCCAGATCGAACTTCGTGCGCTGTTCGACCCGTTGGGCCTCCACCAATTGTCCCGCTTTCTTGAAATAGGCCACCCGTTCTTCCAACTCTTCCTCAATACCCGTGATAGCCCGTTCATAGCGGTCCGGCGCAATGAGATAGTGCGTGTTGGGATAGATTGCGATTTTCGGCAATTTACCCAGGGACTTGCCCGTGAGCGGATCGATTTCGTGGATGGCATCGACCACATCACCGAACAATTCAATCCGCACCGACTTCGCCTCCGACGAGGCAGGAAACACTTCGATCACGTCCCCGCGTGCACGAAACGTCCCGCGATGGAAATCCACATCATTCCGTTCATATTGAATGTCGACAAGCTTCGATAAGATCTTCTCCCGCCTGATCTCATCGCCTTCCTGCAGATACACCAGCATGTCATGGTACACCTCCGGCGACCCAAGGCCGTAGATGCAGGAAACCGAGGAGACAATCAACACATCGTTACGTTGGAGCAGGGACGTGGTCGCGGCATGCCGCATTTGGTCGATCGCATCGTTGATGGATGCATCCTTGGCGATATAAGTATCGCTCTGCGGGATGTAGGCTTCAGGCTGGTAATAGTCGTAATAACTGACAAAATATTCGACGGCATTCTGTGGGAAAAACTGTTTAAACTCTTGGTAGAGTTGCCCGGCCAGTGTTTTATTGTGAACGAGCACAAGGGTGGGCTTTTGTACCCGTTCGACGAGGTTGGCCATGGTAAAGGTCTTGCCGGACCCGGTCACACCAAGCAGAACTTGATGAGGTGCACCGGCTTCCACGCCGGCAACCAATTTGGCGATCGCCTCGGGCTGATGGCCGCAGGGTTTGAAGGGCGCTTCAAGGTGAAAAGGCGGCATAGCGGTCTCCGATAGGCATCTTACCAAACACCGGATTCAGATGCGCGCACAGACCGTCCCATCGGATCCGGCGGCATAAAAAAGGGGTTGCCGGACAGTCCGGCAACCCCTATCTCACACAGAGCGAGGTCGGATCAGTGCCGACCCCCTCCAAATCCTCCACGACCTCCACCACCGGAACGAGGTTCCTGAGGTCGAGCTTCATTCACGGTCAAAGTCCGACCACCGAATTGCGTGCCGTTTAACGCCGCAACGGCTGCCTCTGCTTCAGAATCGGACGACATTTCCACGAATCCAAATCCCCGGGATTGCCCCGTAAACTTATCCGTGATGATCCGTGCCGACACCACCGCCCCATGCGTGGCGAACAGATCACTCAGTTGTTGTTCAGTTGTTGCATACGGCAATCCACCTACATAAATCTTCGCACCCATCTAGACCCTCCTTTGGCAGAGCAGAATGGTGTTGTTTTGGACGCGAGAAGGAAATGAGGTAAGAAATGGGACGAAGGCATGAACAATACAGCGTCGGCTACGCTCTGGCTTCCGATCAGATTCGCTGGCCGGACCAAAACAACATCCGTGCAGGCCTTGTCGACTCATTATGCTTGCGTGCCAGGCCCCTCGCATGCAAGCGAGACGTATGCTACCCCACACAACGAGGAAAGGCAAGCTTCGGCCTCCCTCTCTTTCGCCTTCATATCCTCAAATTTTCGCTGAATAACGTCGGTATTTCCTATAGATTGCTCAGAGGACGGGGGCATACTATTTCGATTGCGTCGGCTTTTTGATCTGCAAGATGTCTTGCTGCAACCGATCGCGTTCGGCAAGGATCTTTTTCCTCCGCTTCCATCGATTCCACGTCCACCATTCCAACTTCTCATCAAAGGTCACCGTTGGAATCGCGGCACTGCCACCGGGAGGCTCCTGAAACGAATAGCCTTCGTGCGTATCACGTTGATCGAAAAATCGTTTATAGAGGTGATCGTACAGCCCCTTACCGGATCCGCCGCCAGCCATTTGCACTCCTTCCTAACCTACATGATCCATATCAGTTCGACGTAACATGACAATCCTGCGCGACAGGCGGGAAGAGCATGACGCACAAAGCCGGTCCCTGTCAGTCTCGCCGCTCTCGCCCGTCCCGCGTGAAGATACCATAGTACCGTGACACCTTGAGATGGTGCAATGGGCGACGAGGCCTGTGCTATAGTTTTGCCTCGTCTGAGAAATAGCGAACAACGCCGGAGGATCTATGCACATAGGCATCTCTTCATCTCTGTTGCGGAAGACATTCGCGATTCTCAGCCTGTGCGTCATCCTGCCGACGGTCACCGTATCGGCACAGCACGCTGACAGCGGACGTTCCCCATCCCTCGACGTCATTGATCCCGAACGGATACTGGCCGATATTCGCACATTGAGCAGCCCCTCGTTTAATGGGCGGCAAACCGGCACAGAGGATGACCTCCGTTCAGCCCGATGGGTCGCGCAGAAATTCCTGTCGGCGGGGCTCCGTTTCCCGAACATGTCCAACGGTACGCTACCGATACCGTCTTTTACAGGAAAAGACGGCGCGG
>JAOUPN010000291.1 GCA_029879905.1 Nitrospira sp.
GTGCCAATATGGATATCGATGGGATCAAGGCGGAGTTCGATCGAATCAAGGACAGAATGGCGGCCGTCGGACAGAATGCCGACGACGTCTTCAACGGGCTGACCGATGAATTTACCAAGTGTGAGCCCAAAGTCAGTGAGACGAAAATGGGTTTTCGGTTTCTCGCTTCGCCGAAGCGGATTCTGGTTGATGAACACAATCGGATGCGCGGCCTGGAGATGGAAGATAATAAGCTCGGCCCGAAAGGCACGGACACCGCCGCCGTCGGACTTAAACAGTACTACGAGTTCCCCTGTGATGCGGTCGTGTTTGCCGTAGGGGATAAAGTGGATGAAACCGTCGGGCTTCCATATAAAGGGGGAATGTTCGTCACCAACCCGAATAAGACCGAGAATGATCCGGACGATGCACTCTTTCAGGCGTATGATGAGACGGCCGGAAAGGTGGTAGAAGGGGTCTTTTTGGCGGGATGGTCGAGGAAGGCAAGCGAGGGGCTTGTCGGGATCGCCAAGCGGGATGGTGATTGGTGCGCAGAGGTCGTTGAACGCTATCTTGAAAAAAAGGTCTCAGGCAATGCCGCTTCGGTTGTTCTCGAAAAGTTGCGCGGAGTATTGGATGCTCGAAAGAGCCGTCCTGTCGATATCAAAGATCTTCGGGTGCTTGAAGCAGCAGAATGTGCCCACCCTGGTGAGTCTGAATGTATCGGAGAGTTCAAATACGCGAGCAATCAGGATATGATCGCGATGATTGAACGCGGACGCTCCTGACAGATTCTAGACCACGACGGCTTGCCGGCCGTGACCCCTCTTCGGTCATCGGCGACACCTCGCCGAGCCTACTCAGCCGAAGCAGCGTGTTAGGCTTTGAAGGCTGGGCGAAAGGGTTTGGTATGCCTCCCATAGGATTTGGCCGAAGGGTAGGATGATACCTGTTGCGCATTCCTCCACGGATTGCGCCTATTTCGCTGAGACGGCTGGGCTATGAAGTGCAGGAAGCGGTGACTTCCTGCTGAGGCAGGTACGGTGGACTGTCTTGAAGAAGGACCAGACGTGCTTGGGGTATGCCTGGTATCTTATCCGTCTCCCCACTTAAGCTTCTCCCGCAACACCTCATAATAATGGCTTTCAGGAAAGCGGATGAGTTTGGTGCGGCGATCCGTACTCTGAATGACGGCTGTATCTCCCTGCGTGATGGCAATGCCGACTTGTCCGTCGAGTGTCGCCATGGCTCCATCATCTCTACTTGTTAGTGTCACTTCCACTTCGACGTTTTCCGGGACAATGAGCGGTCGGTGTGTCAATGTATGGGGACTGATCGGCGTCAAGATTAATGCTTGTACGGCGGGATTAATGATGGGGCCGCCGGCGGATAGTGAATAGGCCGTGGAACCTGTCGGCGTTCCGATGATCAGACCGTCGGCACGAAGATTGGTGACGAATTGCCCCTGGATGGAAATTCTCAACTCAATCATGCGGGCCAACGTCCCTTTACTGATCACGACATCGTTCAGGACAATGCCCCGTGCGACGGTTTCCCCATGCCGGTGGACGTGTGTCTGTAACATCAGTCGCTCATCAAGGACGAAATCATTATCGAATACCCGGTCAAGCGATGCAAAAAGGTCGTCCAGCCGTACCTCGGTGAGAAAGCCGAGGCCGCCCATATTGACACCCAATATGGGGATACTGCGGTCGGCCGCCAGCCGTGCGGCTGAGAGAATCGTCCCGTCACCGCCTAAGACAAGCAGGACGTCCGCTTGTCCTGCCAGCTGTGTTTTTTGAATGCCGCCTCGTTCGTTCAGGAGTGCGGCGGATGTGGTATCCAGCAGGACAGAGATCGCCCGCTCTCTCAGCCAGGTGACGACACCTTCGAGAGTGGATTTCATTTCAGGCGATTTCGGTTTGGTTAAAATTCCGATGCTTTTACTTTTCATTGATTTGATCTCGAATGTAGAGGTGCGGGATTCTAGCGAGGCAGTTCTTTTGCTGTCAACGCAGAGGTCATGGAGAGATGGAGGTCCTTGAAGGGTATAGACAGGGAGAGTCGGAGGGGAAGGTGGTTTTTTCATGCAATCTTGACTCATTGGAATGCGGCGGTTACAATTAGCCTAAATTTTTCCATAGGTTTCGTCCGACGAGATATGTAGGCTTTTTCAGGGAGAAGGAGGCAGGATGTTCGAACGATTTACGGACAAAGGTCGCAAGATCATCATCCTCGCACGAGAAGAGGCGGAGCGGCACCAGAACGATTATCTTGGCACCGAGCATCTCGTCTTGGCGATCCTGCGCGAGTCGGATGGCATTGCTCTCATGATCTTGAAGAAAATGGGGCTTTCGACCGAGCAGATTCGTTTGGAAATCGAGCGCAATCTTCCGGGCGGGGGCACGACAATGACCTTCGGTGAAATCCCGTTCAGCCCTCGAGTCAAAAAGGTGATTGAGTATGGGGTCGAGGAAGCCCGTCTGTTGGGGCACAATCACATCGGGAGCGAGCATTTGCTGCTCGGGCTTCTCCGCGAGGAGGAAGGGATCGGAGGAAAGATTCTTCGAAGTTTGGGCGCCAATCTGCTTACGGCGCGGCAATTGACGGTGACGTTCTTACGAAAGTCTACCCCGCGCGAACGCGATCGGAAGAGTAATACGCCGGCGCTTGATGAATTCGGACGTGACTTGACCCAGTTTGCTCAGGAAGGTCAGCTGGATCCGGTGATCGGCAGATCGGATGAAATCGAGCGAGTTCTGCAAATTCTCAGCAGAAGAAGCAAGAATAACCCTGTGCTCATCGGCGAATCCGGGGTGGGGAAAACGGCGATCGTCGAAGGACTGGCTCAGCGGATTATCCAGTCGGAAGTTCCGGATAACCTGCTGTCCCGCCGTGTCATTGCCCTTGATCTCGGTTCACTGGTGGCCGGTACGAAGTATCGGGGGCAGTTTGAAGAGCGACTGAAGGTCGTGATGAAGGAAATCGTGCAGGCCGGTAACATCATCATCTTCATCGACGAATTGCATACCTTGGTGGGGGCCGGCGCAGCAGAAGGCTCCATCGATGCGTCGAATATGCTCAAGCCCGCTCTTTCGCGGGGTGAAATTCAATGTATCGGCGCGACGACGTTAGATGAATACCGCAAACACATTGAAAAGGACGGTGCCTTAAAGCGTCGATTCCAGCCCATTTATGTTCAGCCGCCCAGTATCGATGAGACGATTCAGATTATCCATGGATTGCGGGATCGGTATGAAGAACATCATGGGGTCGAGATTACGGACGATGCGATCGTCGAAGCCGTGAAATTATCGGACCGGTATATTACCGATCGATTCTTGCCCGACAAAGCGATCGATTTGATCGATGAAACAGGGTCGCGAGCGAAATTGCAGACCTATGCCTTGCCTTCGGAACTGAAGGCCATGGAGCAAGAACTGAAAAAAGTTTCGCGGGAAAAAGAGCTATCCATATCCATGCAGAACTTTGAAGAAGCCGTACGGCATCGAGAGGAAGAAGAGCGGTTGCGCAAACTCCTCGATGAATCAAAGCGAGAATGGAAAAAGAGTCAGGAGAAGAATAAGCCGGTGATCGGCAAAGAAGATGTGGCCTATGTCGTATCCAAGATGACCGGTATCCCGCTCTTTAAGCTTGAAGAGGAAGAGTCCAATAAACTGCTGCGCATGGAAGAGTTTCTCCATAAGCGGGTCATCGGTCAGCATGAAGCCATTTCTGCCGTGGCGCGGGCTATTCGGCGTTCCCGTGCAGGCCTGAAAGAAACACGAAAACCGATCGGCTCCTTCATCTTCATGGGACCGACGGGGGTCGGAAAGACGGAATTGGCCAGAACCTTGGCGGAATTTCTCTTTAATAGTGAAGATTCGCTGATTCGAGTCGATATGTCCGAATATCAGGAGAAATTCACCAGCTCCAGGTTATTCGGCGCTCCTCCGGGTTATGTGGGGTATGAGGAAGGAGGACAGTTGACGGAAAAAGTCCGTCGGCGGCCGTACTCCGTTGTCTTGTTCGACGAGATCGAAAAGGCGCATCCTGATGTCTTCAATGTTCTGCTTCAAGTATTGGATGACGGGGTCCTGACGGACAGCTTGGGACGAAAGGTTGATTTCAAAAACACCGTCGTCATTATGACGTCCAATATCGGCACCAAGAATATTCAAAAATCGGTGTCGTTGGGGTTCCAGAGCACGGAAGAAGAAGTCGCCAGAAGAAAGAAAGACGAGGTTATGGGCGAACTCCGTAAGTCCTTTAGCCCGGAATTCTTGAATCGTATTGATGAGGTGGTGATTTTCCATCAACTGGAGAAAGAGCAGTTGCACTCCATTCTTGACATTCTCATCAGCGAACTGAACATGCGTCTATTGGAAAAAGGCATCGAGATCGAAGTGGATGCCGAAGTCAAACAATGGCTGATCAAGGAAGGGTATGAACCGTTGTACGGGGCCAGGCCCATGCGCAGAGCGATCCAACGGGCGATCGGCGATCCGCTGTCCGACGAATTGATCAGAGGTCGCTTCAAAGAATGCCGCAAGGTGAAGGTCCTGTTACGGGATGGAGCGCCGGTCTTTGTGGAACAGGAGGCGATGGCACAGGTATAGGGTTTCCGGTAGCGGTTCCGGGTTACATCATGGTGTGATGCAGAGGTACACGACCCCTGCGGCGAACGCCGCAGGGGTCGTGTCGTCTTAGCTGATGATAGAACTACTCTCGATGAGACGGTATGGTGCGGAGAGATTCGATGATGTGTGATGCTCCAACAGCATGGAAGCGACGCCCAATCCTG
>JAOUPN010000060.1 GCA_029879905.1 Nitrospira sp.
TTCAGGTAGCCTGACCTTGTCGAAGAGTTTTCCGACCGGCGCCATTTTGGCTACGAACCCCTTTTGCATCAATCCGCTTTCCTGACCGCCCGTATTGGCGTACAGCTCGTTGTCGAAGCAGATGGTCGTGAACTTTTCCTGGCGGAACCAGGCCTGCAGCGTCATATCCAGACCGATGTCGACGGTCGCACCGTCTCCGGCAAGGACAACCACGTCCTTGACACGGTCGGGAAACCGGACGCTCAGCGCCCGTTTTAGACCGGAGGCAACCGCGTTTTGGTTGCCGAAGAGCGAGTGAATATTATGGACGGCCACCATTGGAAACACGAGGCTGGTGCAGCCCGTCGATCCGACCATGACCGTATCTTCCGGATTCGGCAACGAGGCCAAGATATACCGGAACGCCATCGATTCCGGGCAGCCGGCGCAGAGAGAATGCTGCTCGATCAATTCCTTGGACGAACCGATGTCTTTCCAGCCGCGAGTGTCTTTGCCGTACGTCGCACTCTGTACCAGATCCTGATAATCCGACGGCATAATGTCGTACAGGTCTTCCGAGATTTTAATGCGTTCTTTGCTCATGTGGCCTCCTGGGTTCTTTTCGGAAGGTTACGACTTCGTGTGAGATTGAGATGAAATCGAACGTGATGTCCGCCTCTCCGCTTAATCTCAAGCTTAGTCTCAACCGTTTTCTTCAGCTTCCTCGACCCGCCATCACAAAGGACTTCTTCAATCCCAGCACCGTTTTGATCTCATTGACGATGATCTCCGGCGGCATGGTCATGCCTCCGCAGACGTGTGGGCCGGCATGGACACGTTCATGATTGGGAATCGTTGCCTTAATTTCTTTCGCCAACCATCCGGTGACGTTGAATTCCGGCACGAAGATGTGTTTCGCGTTCTTCGTGGCCTCACGGATTTCTTCTTCCGGCCAGGGGCGCAGGGTCTTCACTTTGACAAGACCACAACGTACTCCCTCGTCTTCCAATAAGCGGATCGCTTCGCGCCCCTGTGATACGGCGGTCCCGGACGCGATGATCATGATATCGGCATCCGTATTTTCCGTATCGATCAAGCCGTTGAGCCAACGAATCGAGTGCTTGCGGGACCGTTCGATGGCCGCCCAGATTTCCTGCTGCCAGCTTGCGTGGGTGGCGTAGCTGATGTAATTGCTTTTCATGACGAATGGATCGCGCATCATGCGGACCGGCGGACATTCCATGTCCATACAGGGCACCGGTGAGCGATAGGGATCGTACGGCGGAAGGCACAAGTCAGGCGGTGTCAAATCTACGACGTCCTTGGTGTGTGTGACGAAGAAGCCGTCACAGCAGAGTGCCAGAGGAAGGTGCACATCCGGCTCTTCCGACACGATGTAGCCTTTGAGGATCCAATCGAAAAAGTCCTGAGCCGTTTCTGCATGCCAGACCAGCATGCCGGTGCTCAGAAGGTATGCGATTTCCAGTGTGTCCGGTTGGATCGATAACGGTGAATTGATACCGCGGCAGGTGACGATCATCTGGATCGGCAATCGTGCACCGGCCCACATCGGAAAGTTTTCCATTGCGCGCATGGTGCCGGGACCTGCGGTCGTCGTGAAGACTCGCGCGCCCCCGAATGAGGCGCCTGCGCATTGCGACATGACGGCGAATTCGCTCTCGCCGCGGAAATAGTCGCCGATATAGCCTTCGGCAAATAATTCGCCGATCAGCGCCGCCGCTTCCGATTGAGGGGTGATCGGATAGGCGATCATGACGTCGCAGCTTGCGCGACGGATTGCTTCCTTGATGACTTCGGAACCGGTGAAAAACGATGAGGTCCGCGGAGCGTCGTTCATTAACTTCCAGGGATCGGTAAAGGTTTGTCCCTTTTTATTCTGTGTTCCGATGACGGATTTTATGTCTGCCATGGGTCCAGCCTCCTTTCACAGGCACGGGGTACCGGCGGCCTTTAGTTCTTGGCCGAGTTCGATCGTGGCTATACTGTACCTTTGAGCCGCTTGATTGTGTCGGCTAATTTCATGATCTTTTCAACCGACGCGTCGCGAAACGACAGCATGGCGTCTTCATGGCCTGCTTGTGCACACATGGCGACGGTGTAGCAGGATGTGCCGCCACGGATGATTTTCAGCGACAGATTGGCCTGATGACAATGCACACCGATGAACATGCAGCAATCGATCTTGTTATGCCAGATCGTCAAATTCGGATGGTTGGGATTGATCTCGACTTCCGGATTGATCTTGGGATATTTCGGCCGGTAGTCAGGCATGGGGATCAGCATCGGTTTTTGGCCTGGCTGGGCGCATTCCTTCATGGTGTTGAAGAGATGCCTGATGGCCGTCGCTTTTTTCGCGGCCTTTTCGTTCCATGCCCATAGCACCAACGGCCCCGGGAAAATCGTCGGTACCTTGGCCGTTAAGAATTGCCGCGCTGCTTCCTCGTACGCCTGGTCTTCAGGTACGATGGCACCGTTAATATGGGCCTCGCCGGGGTTTGGTAGGCGAATCCCCATACTGGCGGCGGCAGGGGGCAGAAAATGTTCAGGTCCTGGAAGTACACGGTACTCGCTCATTACTGCCTACGCTCCGATTTAAAAGGTTAATTATTGATACAAGCAAGTATGACTGAGTTTCAGGCTTACTCCCTTGCACTCTAAGCTTTTTTGCGTTCTTTCCGCAACCTCACAGAAGGCCCACCATGGTGAGCGTTCGGGCTACTTGGCATTACAGGCTTAGGTCTATGGAACTAACCCCGTAATAAGATGATCTCGGCGTGTGAGCCTCTGTAGAGGCATTTATTATAGGTGCCCGTCTCTCAGGTTGTCAAATAAGGCGAAGTGATGGGTGTGTGCCGTGGGTCGGAGGAAAACTATGGGAGCTCGCGGCAGGCTTGTGTGGATCCGAGGAGGCATGCGCGTTCGAAGTCATTCTTTGCCTTGTGTCCCTTGAGTTGTTTGCGGTAGAGCGTGGCTCTGCTGAGGAGAACGCGCACATCAGTGGGATCGCCTTGCAGAAGCATGCTCAGGTCGGCGATGGCTTCGGTCGGCCGTCTCAGCTTTTTGTAAATGTCACTCCGGAGCAGATAGGCTTCTTTGTGATCAAGAATCCAACTGTCGGGCATATGGGGGGGGAGGAGTCTGTCCAGAATATCCAGTGCGTCCGTCCAGCGTTTCGCCCTGGCATGCTTGCGGGCTTGTGTCGTGTAGAGGGTAATCAGACGCTGCCGTGCCGTATCAAAAAACGGGTTGAGTGCCAGCGCCTGTTCATAGGAACGTGCGGCATCGTCTGTTCGATGTAACCATGTCCGCACGTCGCCTTGGCCGAGCAAGGCCCATGTGTTTTGCGGGTCGATCAACAATGCCCGGTCGAAGTCCATGCGCGCGTTGTCGACGTAGTGTGAGTATCGGCTTGGTTTTGCTTTCTTCGAATATGAGGTTGAAACAAGTTGAAGATAGGTCTGGCCGCGAACAATCAGAGGCTCGGCTGCTTGAGGGGCCAATCTGACGGCTTGAGATGTCAGACGCAGTTTTTGACGTAAACTCGGTGTCATGATGGCCTGATCAACAAGTTTTTGGGCTTCTTCCGGGATTTGGGCGGGTCCCGTGGAGCCGACCGTAATCGTGCTGACTCCGCGAGGGGTGGTCTTCAATTCGCGGATCGCGGCCTTGAGTCGTGAGTTTTCTTTCTGCAGTCGCCGAAAATGTTCGGCAAATTGTTGCTCGGAATGCCACCGGCGAATGGCTTCCTGGAGGTGGTCGAGGTCGATGACGGCGCGGATGCGCACATAAAAATTCGGCCGGTCGTTTTCAAAGGTGCGGCGTGATTCGAGGATGTCTGTTTTGGTGACGGCTGCAGCAATTGTGCGAATTTCGAGGGAGCTGCTCTGAATACGTCCGCTCCCGTTCTCCTGTTCGACATCAAGGAAGGTGGATTCGAGATACATCCCGGCTTGTTCGACCGCTCGTCGTTTGGCCCGTTGAAGGACGGTTTCTTCGGCTTGAGCGAGCGTGTCGCCGTCCGCCATTAGATAGTGAGCTTCTGCCGTCACGGTAGTTTCCGATGCTGCAGTTTGTGATGACAGGAACAGGATGACCGCAAGGATGGCAACTGAGCGTGCTAACGTGCCGTGGAAGGTCATAGTCTAACTATACCGCTCAAATCGGGGCATGGCGGCAAGTTCGCGAAGAGGGGGTACGTTGGTTAAATGTAGGGATGTGTATCTGAATTGCTACAGAATGGGGCGGGCGGTATCGGCTAGGTCTTGGGTAGGACTTGCATAAACGGATGAATTTCAACCCGTTGGAAGACGCCATGGACAGTGTAGGGATCATTCTGTGCGAAGTGTTCAGCCTCTTCTTGGCTCTCGAAATCCAGCACAAGTAAACTGCCGGATTTATCGGTGAGGGGGCCGGCAAGAATCACTTGCCCCTTTTGGTTTAGTGGTTCTAGGTTGGCCAAATGAGCAGGGCGGTGAATCTTCCGCTTTGCTTCTCCGTCCGGTCCGTCGTAGCCGATAATGACAAATTTCATATTATGGGTCTGTCTCCGTTGATTCGGGTTATCGTTGTGGTGAGGCAGATGTGAACGTAAACCCCTTCGGCCTATGCGGGGTCTTCAAGTGGACAGCGGTCTTTATAGCCGGTTGTGAGTTCATGCCACCAGCGAATTTCCGTTTCACCGAGCTTCCAGCACAAATAGACGATTCGTCCGTCACGCATATGCGGGAAATCGCACAGCCCGAGGTCGATATCTTTGACGACGACTCCCAACTCGTGGATCGCCTGGAGGTTGGTGCTGATATCTTGCAGGCTTTTGACGTAGTGAGCTCCGACGGGTGTCCCGCCTCCATCCTGTGCCTTGGCCGAGGCTTTTTGTACCTCTTCTCGGGTGTGGAGAATCACTCCCTTCCGCTGTTGCACGGTCGTCAGGTGTGATTGGAGTTGGGGAATCAGCTGATTGGCTTCGTACAGGGAAAAGACCCGGTCCGGGCCGCTTTCGTATTCGTTGTGTTCCATGCGGGATCTTGGCTCTGTGTAGCACATTTTCAATTCAGGGAACAAGCGGTTCAGCTTAACAGATCTGGCACATTGTCCGAAAAGGGTCAGTACGGTATCACCTGCGGTTGAAGGGAAGGGGGCACGGGAGAGAACAAAACAATGAATGTCAGTTGACAATCAGGCAAGGCCTGAGTATGATCACCCCAACATTCCAGTTTGAGCGACGTCTCTCCAAAGCGAACTCAAAAACCAAGAACTCAAGTCCGGAACCTATCTCGGATCAAACACTAGCAAGTGCGGGAATGAGAGAGTTTGTAGACCAGCCGATGATTGTGTTTGCGCTCCACGGATCAGTGATTCCGCAGACTACAAACGTTCTCCGTTAAGGTATGGCAGGCGTCCCCCACACGGTGTTCCATCCAAGCCAAGCGCACTGAGACCACTATAGTAGTCGCCAAGACAACATATAGAGCAAGTAAGCGCCGCCTCGCATGATCAATTTGAGTAAATGTGCGTCATTCGTTAATCACAATAGTATTCATTAGAGGAGTTCTATGTCGGTAGCAAGGGGGGGAGTAATGCATCTCGCAGAGTTGAAACAGAAGTCGATTGCGGACCTCAATGACGTCGCCCGCGACCTGAAAATTGAAGGGGCGGCCAATCTGAGAAAGCAGGAACTGATTTTTGCGATCTTGCAGGCTCAGACGGAGAAGAACGGTGTGGTCTTCGGAGAGGGAGTGCTGGAAACCCTTCCTGACGGCTTCGGTTTTCTCCGTGCTCCTGATTCCAACTACCTTCCGGGTCCCGACGACATCTATATTTCTCCGTCCCAGATCAGGCGATTTAATCTGCGCACCGGGGACATCGTGTCGGGGCAAATTCGTCCTCCCAAGGAAAGCGAGCGGTACTTTGCGCTGCTGAAAGTCGAGAAGGTCAACTACGAAGATCCGGAAGTCGCGCGGGACAAGATCCTGTTCGATAATTTGACGCCGCTCTATCCGGAAGAGCGAATTAATTTGGAATTCGACCGCGAGGAATATTGTACGCGTGTGATGGAGCTGGTGACGCCGATCGGAAAGGGTCAGCGCGGATTGATTGTGGCCGCGCCTCGTACCGGGAAGACGATGCTGTTGCAAGCCATCGCCCGCGCCATCACCAAGAACCATAAAGAAGTCACATTGATCGTGCTGTTGATCGACGAGCGGCCTGAAGAAGTCACCGATTGGCAGCGTCAGGTCAAGGCGGAAGTGATCAGTTCGACGTTTGATGAGCCGGCGCAACGTCACGCACAAGTCGCGGAAATGGTGCTGGAGAAGGCGAAGCGGCTTGTCGAGCACAAGAAGGACGTCGTGATTTTGCTGGACAGCATCACGCGTTTGGCGCGGGCGTACAATACGATTGCGCCGCCCAGCGGAAAGGTGCTTTCCGGAGGACTTGACTCCAACGCGCTTCAGCGTCCCAAGCGGTTTTTCGGTGCCGCCCGGAATATCGAAAACGGCGGGAGCTTGACGATCATGGCGACCGCCCTGGTCGATACCGGTAGCCGTATGGACGATGTGATCTTCGAGGAATTCAAGGGAACCGGCAATATGGAAGTCCATCTGGATCGTCGGTTGGCCGACAAGCGTCTCTTCCCGGCGATTGATATCAGTCAGTCCGGAACACGCAAGGAAGAGTTGCTGGTGGACAAGGATCGGCTCAATAAGATGTGGATTCTGCGCAAAGTGCTGAGTCCGTTGGGGACGATGGAGGCCATGGAGTTTTTGATGGACAAGATCCAAGGCACGAAAACCAATCAGGAGTTCTTGCAATCCATGAATCGGTAAGGGCTGACTTGTGTATTGTTCCCTGCTTCGGGTAAAGTAGCATCTTTTGGGGAGAGTTTCGAAGCAGATCGTCATGACTCGGTAAGGAGTGATCAGGCCATGCAAAAGGGTATTCACCCGCTCTATCGGGAAGCCACAGTCCATTGCGCCTGTGGGAATTTGTTTAAGACGCGGAGTACGGTCGGCGATATCAGTGTCGATATTTGCTCCGGGTGCCATCCCTTCTTCACCGGCACGCAGAAGATTATCGATACCGAAGGGCGTGTCGAGCGGTTCAAGAAGAAGTACGCGAAGAAGGACAAGTAGCGGCATACACGGCTATTCGAAGAGACCCTGCTTCAGATTGGAGCAGGGTCTCTTCGTTTTTGAGCGTACAGTCCCTGTCCTCTGTCGTGGGGTGGTGTCCCTCCGGGTGCTAAGGAAATCGAGCACGGGCTCAGTGTGAAAATCACACAACGGAATGAATCGGCCGATGTAGGCAATGGAAGACATTCTGCTCAAAAAATGGGAAGCCGCCTCATCCCGCTTTCAGGAGTTGACGGATCAGCTCATGGACCCGTCCGTTGCGAGCCAACCTTCCCAGCTGCGTAAACTGACAAAAGAACGTGCTGAACTGGAACCGACCGTGAGTCTGTTCGAGACGTACTGTCAGGTCACCAAGCAGTTGGAGGAAGCCGCACAGATCCTGGCGGACCCCTCAGCCGGCCATGAGTTGCATGGAATGGCGGAGGAGGAAACCCGAGAACTTGAGCAGCGGCGGTGTGAATTAGAAGGGCAGGCGAAAGAATTTCTCATCCCGAAAGATCCGCGGGACGAAAAGAATCTGGTATTGGAAATTCGTGCAGGTACTGGGGGCGAAGAAGCGGCGTTGTTTGCCGGGGAACTGTTTCGCCTCTATATCCGGTATGCGGAGAAAAGAGGGTTGAAGGTCGATACGGTTGAAGCGTCGGAAACCGGCATCGGTGGATTCAAGAACATCGTTGCGCTCATCGAAGGGAAGGGGGCCTACGGTCACTTCAAGTATGAATCCGGTGTTCATCGAGTGCAGCGAGTGCCGGTGACAGAGGCATCGGGACGAGTCCATACGTCGACGGTGACCGTGGCGGTGATGCCGGAGGTCGACGAAGTGGATGTGCAGATCGACCCGAAGGACTTGCGGATCGATACGTTTTGCTCATCCGGCGCCGGCGGTCAGAGCGTGAATACTACCTATTCAGCTGTCCGCATCACGCATATTCCGACCGGAGTCGTCGTGTCGTGCCAGGATGAACGATCGCAGTTGAAGAATCGCGCCAAGGCCATGCGGACGCTGCGGTCCCGCATCGTCGAGGCGGAACGTGAAAAACAGGATGCCGTCATCGCCCAAAACCGAAAATCCCAGGTGGGAACCGGTGAGCGGAGCGAAAAGGTACGGACCTATAACTTTCCGCAGAATCGAGTGACGGACCATCGGGTAGGGGTGACGTTGCATAAGCTCGAATTGGTGATGGAAGGCGATCTTGACGAGATCGTCCAAGCATTGAGAGCTCAGCAGCAACAAGCGGAAACCGCAAGTGTGTAACGTGTCGAGGGTGTGTGTATGGCGGAATCGGACACGATAGGGGCGCTTCTGGCGTGGGCGAGGCAGGCGTTGGAGCGAGCCGGAGTGGAGACTGCGACGCAGGAGTCTCGGTGGCTTGTGGCGCATGCCCTGGGTTTGGAACAGCATCACTTGGCAAGTCAGGCCGAGCAATCGGTTGCGGATGATCGGAGGGCACAGGCCGAGGCCTTGGTGTCGAGGCGCTCCGCACGTGAGCCGTTGCAGTATATCTTGGGGACACAGGAGTTTTGCGGTCTTGAGTTTCGTGTGACCCCCGCCGTGCTGATTCCTCGGCCCGAAACGGAGTTGCTTGTTCAGGAAGCGTTAAGAGTCGTGGATTTCAACAAGGAAGCCGTGTTGATCGATGTAGGGACCGGATCGGGATGTGTGGCGATTACCTTGGCGACGATTCTCGGGCAAGCGCGTGTGATAGGAGTCGATCGTTCTGTTGAGGCCCTGGCTGTGGCCAGAGAGAATGCGGAACGGCATGGGGTTGCCGATAAGGTCGAATGGGTGGAGAGCGACCTGCTGAGTTCCTTGCGTGAACATGGCCTGAAAGGAACGGTGGAGGTCATTGTTTCCAACCCACCGTACATTGCTGAAACGGACTGGATGGGCTTGCAACCGGAAGTGCGGGAATTCGAACCTCGATCGGCGTTGGTCGGCGGGCCGACGGGTACGGAATATCATGAGAGGCTTCTCGGCGAGTCCGCGGAGTTTCTTGCCCCCGGTGGAACGTTGGTTATGGAAATCGGGCAAGGGCAATTGCCCGCTGTGAGGAAGTCGGCGGAGCAAACGGGGCGCTATGAGCCGTTACGGGTCGTCAAGGACGAGGCCGGTATCGATCGCGTCGTGATTCTTCAACGGATGGACTAGGGGTCAGTGCGGCGATGGATAGGATGGTCATTACGGGCGGGAATCGGCTGTGCGGTGAAGTGCGGGTGAGCGGGGCAAAAAACTCCGCGTTGCCGATTCTCGCATCGACGATTCTGGGCGGCGGAGAATGTGTGCTGACGAATGTGCCTCGTGTCGTCGATGTCTTGACCATGGGGAAGTTGTTGAGTATTTTCGGCGCGGAGGTTTCGCACGAGGGCAACCGGGCGGTCGTGAAAACGGACGTGATCGATTCAACAGAGGCTCCGTACGACCTTGTGAAAACCATGCGGGCGTCTGTCCTGACGCTGGGGCCGTTGGTCGCCCGTTGGGGGAAGGCCAAGGTGTCGCTTCCAGGGGGGTGTGCGATCGGATCTCGTCCGGTCAACCTTCATCTGGCGGGGCTGGCAAAATTAGGCGCCGACATTTCCCTTGAGCACGGGTATATCACCGCCAAAGCCAAACGGTTGAAAGGGGCCCGGATTTATTGCGATACGCCGACGGTGACGGGAACCGAGAATTTGATGATGGCGGCCTCGTTGGCCGAAGGAACGACCGTATTGGAAAATGCGGCAAAGGAGCCGGAAATTATCGATCTGGCTGATTTTTTGATCAGGCGTGGCGCACGGATCGAAGGAGCGGGGACGGACGACATCACCATCGAGGGGGTGAGGGAGCTTCGGGGCGGAGATCACGAAGTGATCCCTGATCGGATTGAGGCCGGCACCTATTTGGCCGCAGGGGCGATCACCGGCGGGGACGTGACGATTACCCATTGCCGACCTGCCCATCTGGAATCCGTCCTGATGAAACTGAGTGAGGCCGGAGCCGATGTCCGGATCGAAAAAGAACGGGTGCGCGTGATGACTCCCGAGAGGTTGAGGGGTATTGATATCAAGACGCTGACATATCCCGGGTTTCCAACGGACATGCAGGCCCAAATGGTCGCGCTGATGTGTTTAGCCGAAGGCACCAGCGTGGTGACCGAAACGGTGTTTGAAAGCCGATTTATGCATGTGGAAGAATTGCGGCGAATGGGGGCCGATATTCGAGTCGAAGGCAATCGATTGGTGGTCACAGGACGGCAAAGTTTGACCGGTGCGCCGGTGATGGCTTCCGATCTGCGGGCGAGTGCCGGGCTGATTATTGCCGGGTTGGCGGCTGACGGGACGACCGAAGTCCAGCGGGTCTATCACCTTGATCGAGGCTATGAGCGGATCGAGGAAAAGCTGCGCGGGCTGGGTGCGAAGATTGAACGCCGGAGTGCCGAGATTGCTGCTCTTTCCTAGGGAGTGCAGATGCTGACGATTGCATTATCAAAGGGGAAACTCATCGAATCGGCTCTTGAGGTGTTCCGGCGGGCGGGGTACGAAGTCAGCGGACTGTCCGGCGAAAGCCGGAGGCTGGTCTTTACCTGTCCCGACATCGGCATCACGTTTCTGATCGTCAGGCCCAGCGATGTGCCGACCTATGTGGAATATGGAGGGGCGGATGCCGGTGTCGTCGGGAAAGATGTGTTAATGGAACAGGAAACCGATGTATATGAGCCATTGGATTTAGGATTCGGAGCGTGTAGAATCTCCGTCGCCGCGCTCACGGGAGAGGGGCTGCGGGATCGGTTGTCGTCAAAGATCCGCGTCGCCACGAAATATCCCAAGATTACAGAGCGGTTTTTCAATCAGCGGGGTATTCCGGTCGAGATCATCAAACTCTATGGTTCGATTGAGCTGGCGCCCGTGGTGGGGTTGGCCGACCGAATCGTCGATCTCGTCGAAACCGGGAGCACGCTCAAAGCTCACGACCTTGCTGAAGTAGAAGTCATCGCCCAATCGACGGCTCGGTTTATCGTCAATCGGGCGAGTCTTCGGTTGAAACATGAACCGCTCATGGAGTTGATCCGCAGACTTCGTGCGGCAACCTCGCAAGGAGGATCGGTGTCCGGCAACGGTGGCGCATCGGTCGTACGCAGGGAAAAGAAAAAGGCGGCGCGCACATGAAGATCGTTACGCGAGCAGATCGCGCATTCCTCACCAGTCTGAAAAAAACCGTATCTCGAGGGCAGGCGGCGGGAGCGTCGGTTGAAAAGGCCGTGCGCACGATTTTGCAAGCCGTCGAGCGGGGCGGCGACAAGGCCGTGCTCCGGTATACCAAACAGTTCGACAAGGTGTCGCTGAAACCCGAATCTCTGCGGGTGACGGCGGACGAAATCAAGAACGCCTACTTCCATATCAGGAAAGACGAAGGCGACGCCCTTCGTCTTGCGGCTCAGCGTATTACCGCATTTCACGAACGCCAACGCAGCAAAACGTGGATGTATCAGGACGGCGATGCGACGTTAGGACAGCTGGTGACTCCGGTGGATGCAGTCGGCGTGTACGTGCCGGGCGGAAAGGCCGTATATCCCTCGTCGGTATTGATGTGTGCGATCCCAGCCAGGGTGGCCGGTGTAGAGCGGGTGGTGATGGTGACGCCCCCACAGAAGGGGCCCATCAATCCCTATCTGTTGGTGGCGGCCGATATCGCGGGTGTGACGGAAATTTATCAGGTCGGCGGGGTTCAAGCAGTGGCGGCGCTTGCGTACGGAACGAAGGTCATCGGTAAGGTGGATAAGATCGTCGGTCCCGGCAATATCTATGTCGCAACCGCGAAGCGCCTGCTGTATGGCACGGTGGGGATTGATATGATCGCCGGCCCCAGCGAACTGTTGGTGGTAGCTGATGCACAGGCTAATCCGGCCCATGTGGCCGCCGATTTGCTCTGTGAAGCCGAGCACGATGAAGGCGCGCAGGTGTTCCTGGTGACCACGTCCGAGCGGTTGGCTAAAGATGCGTCCAGGTTGGTCGATCAACAGTTGAAAGGGATGCAGCGGGAGAAAATCGCCTCCAAAGCCATTGCTCGCCATGCGGTCGCATTCGTCGTGGAGACAATGGAGGATGCGATTGATGTGGCCAATCAGATCGCCGCAGAGCATGTGACGCTGTCGGTGGATAATCCGTTCGACTACCTTGAACGGATCCGGCATGCCGGCGCGCTATTCTTGGGCCGGTATACACCTCCTTCGGTGGCCGATTACGTCGCCGGTCCGAACCATGTGCTGCCGACCGGCGGTAGCGCGCGGTTCTTTTCGCCGCTTTCGGTGAATGATTATGTGAAAGTCAGCAACATCGTGCACTACACCAAGCAGGAATTGGCGAGGGTGAAGGATCCGTTGGTGCGGCTGGCCCACATCGAAGGATTCGATGCGCACGCGAAGTCGGCCCAGAGCAGGTTCTCATGACACCACAGGGATCAGTGCCACGACAGGCCAACGTTAAACGGGCGACAAAAGAAACCGATATCTGTGTCGAATGGGCGGTGGACGGTACGGGACAGGGGAAGGTCGATACCGGTATTCGCTTCCTTGATCACATGCTGGAGTTGCTGGCAAAGCACGGCTTCTTCGACCTGACGGTTCAAGCCAAGGGCGACATCGATATTGATGAACACCATACGGTCGAAGACCTCGGTATCGTCATGGGTCAGGCGCTCCGGCAGGCTTTGGGTGAGAAAGCAGGGATCAAGCGGTTTGGGTTTGCTTCTGCTCCGCTCGATGAGACGCTGGCTCAGGTGACGGTTGATCTCAGCGGACGGCCGTTTCTGGTCTACAATGTCGCGCTACCGGACCGAAAGATCAAATCGTTCGATCTCGGCTTGTTCGAGGACTTCTTTCAGGCCTTTGTCACCCACGGCGGACTCAATCTGCATGTGAATCTTCTGTACGGCCGCAACCCGCACCACATTATGGAAGCCATCTTCAAGGCACTGGCCAAGGCGCTCGATCAGGCGACAACGCCGGAAGAACGCTTGGCCGGTAAGGTACTCTCGACAAAGGGGATGCTGTAACCGGAAGAACGGAAAGATTGTGAGAGCTTCAGCTTGAAGGGCAGGCTTCTGATCAAGGGGCCTGCCCTTTCTGTTTTTTTATCTGAGTTGGATCGGGTGATAGTCTTGCCTGTGCGGTGCGGAGGCTTGGATTGCGCGTTACGCGTATTCCTTCACGATCGTCGATGAGAACGTTCGGAAATCGTCCGGTCGTTTGGTGATGATGGTCTGGACGATCTCCAGATTTAGACGGGTATATTCGTGGATCGCCACGTTGCGGAAGCCGACCATCCGTTGCATCTTCGTTGCCAGATCGGCTGGTAGAATCCCTGCGGCTTGTAATAGCGTAAAGGCATCCCGGCTGTCCTGCGGTACGCCCAGTTTCCGTTGACTCACCACATACATGGCCAGATCAATAGCCGTTTCACGGGCGCGCTGCAGATTGAGGATGATGGCATCTTGCTTGGTCTGGTTTGCAACGAGGTGTTGCTGGTCTCCTGCGTATTCATCCTGAATGCGCTGCAGGCATCGCTCGATACTGGCGGCCTTGTTGAGGATCACATCGTCAGCCATAGACGAACCCGCGCTTGGTAATGTCTTTCACGATTTCCCGCCGTTCCTCGTTCAGCCGGGCATAGTCCGAATAGGCGTACATTTCAAACTCTTGCCGAGCCGTTTCATCGAATGACATCAAGCAAGTTCCGGTGGCCAAGACCTGCATCCGCATGACGGTTGAGGCCGTACGCAGGTCCACCAGGTCTACATCGCGATGTAGCTGTACGGCCAAGTCCTGAGCAAGTTCAAAACGGCGCAAGTTGGGAGTGGGGGTATGGGCAAGTATGGCGAGGTCGACGTCACTATCCGGACGAGACCTGCCCGTTTCCTGAGAGCCGAAGCGGTAGAGCGCGACGAGGTTGGGGATTGCCTGTCGGAAGTAGGTGATCAGTTCATTGTCATCCATAGCCGATCTCATGCGTTGGTCCACTCAGGCTACTGGTTCATCCAAGTCCTGTCAATCTTTGGATATTCTCGGGATATTCTTTTGGAGATTGCCAGTGGCAGTATCTTTCCCGTTGCGGTATTGTAACGCCTTCTTAGCGTGGCCAGGTAACAGGTATGATTGCCATCATCGACTACGGCATGGGCAACTTGCGCAGTGTCTCCAAAGCCTTCGAGGCGGTGGGGCATGAGGCGGTCGTCACACGCAACGCGCAGGTAATTAGCAATGCCAGTCATGTGGTACTTCCGGGAGTCGGAGCCTTCGGCAACAGTATGATCAATATCGAACGGTACGACTTGGTCGAACCGATTCGCGCATCAGTTCGGTCCGGGAAGCCGTTTTTGGGAATTTGCCTAGGGCTTCAAATACTGTTCACGGAGAGTGAGGAATTCGGTTTGCATAAAGGGCTCGACATCATTCCTGGAAAAGTTCGGCGATTCGTCGTTGACGCAGGGTTGAAAGTGCCCCACATCGGCTGGAATCAGGTCGATTTTCAGCGAGCCTGCCCGTTGTTCGACGGGATTCCCGATGGGACCGATTGGTACTTTGTCCACTCCTATTTTGTGGATCCGGATGAGCACCGGTTTACGGCATCGACGACGACCTATGGTGCTCCGTTCGTGTCGAGCGTGTGGAAAGACAATATCGTAGCCTGTCAGTTTCATCCGGAAAAGAGCCAGGCGGTCGGGCTGCACCTGATCAAAAACTTCGGAGCATGGAAAGCATAGCTGTAAGGGGCAAGCCGTGAGGGGTGAGGTGTGAGCACACAACGGAAGAAGCCTGTCGCTACAAGCCTGATACTTCAAGGGCTTATGCTGGCAGTCCTAATGTATGCCGTCTCGGGGTGCAGTGGATGGAAAGTCTCGACCGAGTCGTCTGTCCTCTTGCCGCGGTATACCGTTCGCTCCGTTGCGCTGGTGCCGTTTACGGTGATCACCACGCCGCAAGCTCGGGATCAAGGCGACTTCTATTTTTCAACGCCGCAGGGCGCACGTCAGCAGGATATGTCTTTGGCCATTCCTTCCGATGTGGCGCATCGACCCAGGCAATCCGTGGTTGTTCCGGCCTATGCTGCGGAGCGGATTACGGAGCTGTTTTGGAAACGTCTTCAAGCCAGAGGAGGTCTCCAGATCGTTCCGCTTGGTGATGCATCGAAGGCGGCGGCTGCCGAGTCGAAGGACTCCGAGGTGCCGCCGG
>JAOUPN010000292.1 GCA_029879905.1 Nitrospira sp.
AGCGGGTACCAGACGGTGAAGTCAGCAACTGGATTTTCGACGGTCTCTCGGTCGGCGACGATCTCGAATTTCACGGACCACACGGTAAATGCTATTACATTCACGGCTCCACGGATCAGCATCTGTTGCTCATCGGCAACGGAACCGGTGCAGCCCCTCTGCTGGGCATCACCCGAGACGCCCTGTTCGAGAATCACACAGGACGCATTCTCTTTTTTCACGGCAGTCACAGTGCCGACGGCTTGTACTTGCACGACCAGCTCCAAGAACTGGCCCGACGTCATGCCAATTTCTCCTACTTCCCCTGTGTGTCGGGAGATGCTGTCCCACAGGGCTACCTGCGAGGGCGTGCCCATAAAGTCGCATTCGCCCGATGCCATGAGTTGCACAACTGGCAAGTGTATGCCGCCGGGCATCCCGAGATGGTGTCGGAAGTCGAAACCATGGCCATCCAAGCCGGAGCAAGCCGATCGGATATCCATGCAGACCCCTATGAAACACGCGCCGTTCGATCAGGCCCTTCGTTCACGGCTACTCCGCGCGGCCCGGCCGTTCAAGAAGTCGTCTATGCGGGATCAAGCCGCGCCAAGGAACGTGTCGGTCCGAACAAAGCCGATCTGGAAATGTGGCAGGCCTTGGGCGAAGGGACGTTGCTGAAAAAAATTCTGACGGATTTTTACACACAGGTGTTCGACGATCCCATCTTGGCCCCCTATTTCCGCGGCGTCACCATCGATCGCCTGATCGGTCAGGTCTATTCCTTTATGCGGGACTCCTTCTCCGGCGAGCGAGAATACTTCGGCGCCAGACCCCGTGCCGCGCACCACTGGATGGTTATCTCGGACGAAATCTTCGACCATCGAGAGGCACTGATGGTCGCCTGCCTCGAACGCCATGGTCTGGCGAAACACTTGATCGACCGTTGGAGAAAGTATGAAGAAACCTTTCGAGGCGATATCGTCAAGGCGATTCCATGGAGACTCGTCTTGGACGGTATCGAGCAACCGCTGGACGGATTCGGCGAAATGACCTTGACGTCGGGAGCCGTATGCGACGGTTGCGCACGCGCCGTCGAGGTGGGAGAAACAGTACGCTATCACCTCCGAATCGGTCTGACCTATTGCAGCGACTGTTCCTTCACCAATCCGGAAATCGTCCAATCCGTTCGCGCAGCTTGACGCGGTCGTTCATCTCTCACCACGGTGTCGGCCATGACGGTGTTCAGTGACTGTGCTTGATGAAGCTCATGGCCTCCCTCACCATTCCAGACATTATTGCGTAACTTGTCATTGCCCTTTACCGGATTCAGCGATCATGCCATATGTAACATATGGCCGCTCACGCTTCATTTGAACATTTGCGTTCGCGTCTCTATCTGGCGCTTATCCTGAACGGTGTCATCATCACCGCGGAGTTCGTCGGTGGGTTCCTGCTCAACAGCATGGGACTGATGAGCGACGCCGGACACAATTTCGTCGATCAAGGTGCGCTCTTCCTTGCCTTATATGCGCATCTGCTCACCAAGCAACCGTCAAACCATACCAAAACATTCGGGTATCACCGCGCCGGTGTCGTTGCTGCGTTTCTCAATTCCTTCGTTCTATTGCTCACAGCGCTCGGCATTACCCTATTCGGGATCAAGAGACTGTGGCAACCGGTCCCCATTGACGGAGAATGGGTCATGGGCATTGCCGCTGCAAGTTTTGCCGCCAATCTCGGCATTGCGCTGCTCCTACGACATGGAGCGAAAGATGATCTGAACATCCGCAGCGCCTTTTGGCATATGTTGGGAGACGCTTGGGTTTCCCTCGGGGTCGTGGTGAGCGGCGGCGCGATTGTCCTGACAGGGTGGACCATCCTCGATCCGCTTGTCAGTTTCTTGGTCGTGGGCGTCATTGTTCACGGTGCATGGCCGCTGTTTAAGGAGTCCCTCGATGTCTTACTTGAATCCACACCTCCGGCAATCAATGCGCCGCAGGTCGCAGCAACGATTGCCTCGATCCCCGGCGTGACGAGTATCCATGATCTTCATATCTGGGCGATTGAACCCCGCCTGATTATGCTGACCGCGCACGTTACAGTCGATGACACCCATGCTCCTGCCGACGTTTTGCCCATCATCCAAGATCGCATCACCATGGATTTCGGCATTCGACATATGACCATCCAGATGGCTACCGAATGCTGTAAGCCGGACGATGTCCATTGCGACCTGAGCAGACTGACCGATTCATTCCACACCGCCGACATGCTTTCACACCGCCACTGATAGGATCCCGACTCCTTCCACCGACGTCGCTCTCTTCAATCGTGAAACGTGAACTTCCCAAAAGGTTCAAGGAGCAAGGCGCAAGGTCCACGATACAAACTGAACACCGCCCCTCACTCTCCACTCCCCCTCGCCTTTCACTCCTCACTCCTCACTCCTCAGTCCTCAGTCCTCGGCCCTCAGTCCTGACTCACGTTTCACCTTTCACATTTCACGTTTACATCTTCCCCCTTACTCCTTACCCTTCACTCCTCACCGTTCAGATGCCACTCACCCTTTACTCTTCACTATTCATATGTGCATTGAGATTCGTTGATATTCAGCCGTCACCGTTGAACACACATCGTGCTGCTTCCTGCCATCCACCGCTTCCCTTCTATCCGTCGGACTCAAGAACAGCCTCTACCTGCCGATAAGGCACTACCGGAACCGTCGACGATCTTTCACACACGACGGGGGAGGAATGTCTATGGATCAATTGAATTTATCCACCGAGGGGATGACGGATGCGGAGCAGATGCTGCTCTCCATGATTTTTTCGTTTGCCAGCGATCAACTCACACGCACCTGGACCATCCAGCAGGGTGGGCCGAGCGATGTGGTGATCTACGATCTCGCCAATCCTCGCGCGCGCGTGGCCTGGGAACGGCACCGGCAGGACGCCCATCCCATTTCCGTCGTGCTGTCGGAAGATCCCATCCCCGACTTGCCCTGGGTGCTGCAGAAGCCGGTGCGAACCCAGCACTTGATTCCCTTTCTCAACGGTCTGTCGGACTGGATGGCGCAACATCACACGGCCACGGCCGCGACGGCGGCCGCCCCGCCGTCTGCCGATCCCTTCGACACGTTGAAGCAACGGCTCGGGGCCGTGGCCTCGTCCCGCCTCAGCCAGGCCGGCGCGCTGCAGGATCTGAAGCTCATTATTTCCGGCAGTGTGGCGGCCGGGAAATCGACGGCGATTCGCACGATCAGCGACATTCCGCCGATCAATACCGATGTACCGGCCACCGATGCCGTGTCGTTTCTGAAGGCCCGCACCACCGTGGCGCTGGACTATGGGGAATTGACCCTGGCGGACGGAAAGAAGCTCCGGCTCTATGGGACTCCCGGGCAGCGTCGCTATGATTTCATGAGTAAGATTCTCTCCCGCGGGGCGTTGGGGCTGGTGGTCTTGATCGATAACCGCGTCGACAACCCGCTGGCGGAGCTGGATTACTATGCCTCGATGTTTACGGACCTGGTCAATGAGTCGGCCATGGTCGTCGGGGTGACGCACCGGGACCAGGCGCCGGAGCCGGGGCTGGATCGCTATGAGCGGCGGTTGCAGACCTTTCATAAACCCTGGCCGGTGTTTCCGGTCGATCCCCGGAAGAAAGCCGATGTCATTGCGGTGTTTGATGCCCTAGTCACCATGCTGGAACATTCAAGGGGGCCCTATGCCGTTGCCGGACGACCATGACACGACCGTGTTTGGGCGTGAGCTGGACTCGTATCTGTCGAACTGCGATGCGGTGGCCCTGGCCATCGTCACGACGCCGGACGGGCGGCTGTGCGCGCAGCGGCAGCGGGGGGCCTATGAAACGGAAGCCACGGCGGTGATGGGCAGTTCGCTGATGGCGCTGGGCGATACGATTCTGGCGGAGTTGCGGCTGGGGACCTGTGAGAGCGTCATCGCCGAGAGTGCGCAGGGCTTGGTGCTGTTCACTCACATCGGCAGCACCTATGTCTTGGTCAGTATGACAGAGTCGAAGAACAGCTTGGGGACGCTGCTCAGTTGGGCCCGACGCACCGCCGACGATATCGCACAGGCATTGACGACGGCCACCATCAACACCTAATACTCACGCGAGTGATCGTACGTATCTTCTCTGTTCTTTCCGACCAACATAGGTAACCTATTCGGCAGATTGTCCTTAGTAGCCAAACACAACAGGTGAAATCTGCCGAGTAGAAATGACGAGACAGTTGCCTCTGATCGATACCGAGGGACGATGGGGCATAGTGTAGAGGTCAAGATGCGGTAGCTAAATGGATGCTTGGAGGAATGTGGCGTACGCACTGAACCTCCATTACGCGGAATTGATGAATCCATGGTGGGAACATCCAGTGGAGTCGCACGACGTTCACTTCGTAACTTCATAAAGTCTTCCAGGATACCTCACCGAGTCTATTCCGCAGAAATAATCGACTGGCGACAAAGTCTGAGGAGCCGTGGCTTTCTGCGGAGGCGGGTGACCTAGATAGATGGTAATGTTACACTATGACTCTTGTCAGAGGTGACGGATGCTTTAATGAGATTCAGGACTAGAGAATTGCTCATTTGAGGAGTATCCTCCTATGCCGCGTAAAACCTCACAGACACCCTCCGGTAAAAACGCTCACGCTCCGTCTCGCAAACCCCTGAGGCAACGTCGAGATTGGAGTCGGCAACTCAAACGGCTCTCAGAACTTACATTGCTGATGGGTGGCGATCCGGCCGACGTATTTGAT
>JAOUPN010000293.1 GCA_029879905.1 Nitrospira sp.
TGAATCCGCACCTCCTGAACGCCTTTGCCTACGCCGGGCATCGGTCTCCAGTCGGATGGCTCCAATCCGGACTGAACCTTAAACAGCTGATAGCCGGAATCGCGTTGTCCCTCGGCTGTCCAATTGCGAACCTCATCCAACGACGAGCCGAGCCACACAAGGCGTTTCATGGCAAGTAGAATATGCAAAAACTTGTATAAGTGTCAACTCTGCATCGGCTCATGTGTAGATAGCACATCATCTGTCAGGTTTGTGTAGCACACGATCTGTCCGGTTTAGGGGGCGCCATCAAGGAGGGCGCATGATGATATGGGCAACCGTTTTATAGGAGGTGAGACAGATGTGGTTTGAGGAGCTGTATGCGCGACGACAACGGCGAGACCTGACGATGGCCGCGGCCTGATCTAAGCAGCGGGAAATCCACACGGGTGTGGATCGATGATGTGCGGTTGGGACCAACCGGGGCGCCCTTGCAAGCGGAGAGCACGGGGCACTCTGAGGGAACGATCACGGCCGTCACCCCGGACACTCTGGTTACGCTGCTGGATGCCTCACGGTTGCAGTGGCTCGGCGTAGTAGACGCGCCAGATGGGATCGCCGGGCTCCCGTTTGGGGATCTCCATGTCCCGACAGGTGTCCTCGGATCGGCGGCCCTCACGGGAGAGGGGGGCACAGGCCTCGGTCAGCGTGGCCTCGACAATCAAGGCGTCGTGGCGGACCATACCGCCAAAACCTTTCTTATGCCTGGATATGAGACTCTTACTTGGGATTACGAACCCACAGGTGGCACCGGGTCTGGGTTCATTGGGCTCATCCCAGCTTGGGCGCGATGGTGAAGCGCCGCTTACCGCCGACGGCCATGCCATTGAGCCCCAGAAAGATTCCTGGTTGGTCCAAGCTGAGCAATCCGGGTGCGCGCAGACTATTATGGATAAAGGCAACGCCCCTTATGCCAATATAGGTGAGCACGGGACCTTCGTAGGCGAGGGTGCTGTCGCCGGCATAGTGCACGATGACCTCGGCCCGGATTTTTCGACCGAAGGCCGCGAGGGGACCACTCCCAACCTTGATGTCCTCAATTTGGAGGAACTCACGCTTCAACCGCTCATCTTCAAGTCTTTCCTTCTCGAGGGGGGGGGAGGGTCGGAAGATCTCATCGGTATAGCCCCCGAACACACTGCACCCGCTGTGAGTCAAAATAAGGGTTATCAAGATGACCATGGATTTGCGCATCTGTCCTCCTCATTCGGTCTCCCAACTGTACTGCCGGATCGGAAATCCGTCAATGGAGGTGGAAGAACGCCATGGGGTTGAAGAAGGTAATACGACCGGGAGCGGATGCTGGACAGGGACAAGTCGCCGTGGGTCGAAGAAACCCTGTGTCAGGTGTGAGCCCGGCGTGTTTGGGCGGGCGTGGTGTGAAAATTCTGTGGAGGACCTTGTTTCTATAAACAGAGATAATGCAGCGACGGTGTATCGGATCGCTATTTCTTGCGTTCGTGAGATGGCGAATGCTTGCGGTAGTAGTCAAGGAATTCCCGCGGCGAGAGTATCGGTACTCCTTGGCGTCGTGCCGAAGGGAAATGTCTTGTATTGCCTGTGATCAGACAGTCGGCTTTGCCGGCCACGGCTGATTCAAGGAATGGTTCATCGCTCGGATCTGGAAGCCTGACCGGCAAGGGGCTGCTCGCCACGCTGAATCCCTCCGCTTGAATATGCTCCATCAGGGCTTGAGTATGTTCCGCGCTGAATCGGAACTTCGGCCGGGCAAGGACCCCTTCATATTCGGTGAGGATTCTGGCATCGAAGCACAGTCTCAACGTGCCTGATGCAATCATACGGAGAATCTCGCCTGGCGGTCCAAACGGCGAGAGGAGTCCCGCGACCAGGACGTTCGTATCCACCACCACCTTCACCGGCGGCGGGCCTTTCGCACGGCTTTAATTTCTGCCTCGATTTCTCGAGGGGTGAGTGAATCCGTACCCATTTGAATCGATTGGCGCTGCATCTTCTCTACCGCAGCCACGGCTCGCGCACGTCTGACAGCAGCCAGGGATTCTTCGAGCGTGTCTTCTGACACGGCGGACAGAATGGCGATGGGCTTTCCGTTCGACGTCAAGATCACTTCCCGTTCGCGAGCGAGCTTGGCCCAGACTTGTCCGGAGCGTCCACGCAAATCACGCACTGTAATAAACTTCATTGTCTTCTCCTCTAGTGGGTGACGATAGGGTATACGATCGAGCGCCAATCGTCAAACGCCTATCATTTCATGATGCAGCGTAGAGGGAAGCACATGGTCGCGAGTTGTGAACAGTCTCTACGGCAAGACCGGTGGGGATACGGACATGCCGGTATCACAAATTCTATTCAGGCAAGGCGTTGCCGCGGAGTTTTACAATCAGCACAGACAGCGTCGTCAGGCTGAGAATGATGCCGAGGACCAACGGCACGGCCCAGAGTTGCCACCAGGGGGCGTCGGGCGAGATTGCGTAGGGGCGCGGCCAGGCGATGTTGATGAGCTCGAACAATGACCAGTGAAACGCGACCACATTGATCGGCAGTCCCCAGCGGCCCAGGTTCAACTGGCCAAGCGTGGGATCCCAATGGCCCGATAGCCGGGCATACAGGCCAACGCCTGTCGTCATTGTGAACATGGCGTAGAGCCCACCGGTGCCGAAGGCGATGATGGTGGCTACGGCCTGGTCATTGAGTCCAAACAGAAGTCCCACTGCCGCGAGGATGACGGTAAAGAGAATGGCCGGACGGGGTGTCCCGTCTAAGGCAATCGAACTCAGGGAGCGAGGCAAACTGCCTTCACGGGCCATGGCATAGATGATCCGTGAGACATAATTGACGACGGTGGCGCCGCAGGCCAGGAAGGAGACCGTGACGATCGTCAAGAATGGTGTTTCTGCCCATGAGCCGAAACTGCCGGTGATGATCGGTGTGACAGGATCGGATGAGGCTGTGGTTTCTGCGAGGACTGTACGATTAAAACTCAATGTCAATGCGGCAGAGTTGAACAGCACCACGGTTCCGACCATGCAGAGTGAAAAGAAGACGGCGCGCGGGACGACCCGCTTCGGATCATGGGTCTCTTCCGCGATCGTCGAACAGGCGTCGAAGCCGATAAAGGCCCAGCCTGCTATGGCCAGTGCGGAAAGAAACGCGGCGGCCTGATTAGGGGCGGTTCCTGTTCCCAGGTGCCTGAACAGTTCCGAGAAGTCATGTTGCCGAAAAAACAGAAAGAGAAGCAGCGCGACGCCGAACGAGCCCACGATTTCCGCGTACACGCCCATGGACAATGCCGTTTTGAATACAGTGACCCGAGCCATGTTGAGCCACGTGCAGAGCACGAGAAAGACCACGCCCCAGAGAACCAAGGCCAGTCCGCTTCCGTCCGATGAGCCAAAGAACAGCGCAAGCCAGATGCCGCCCGTATAGGCGGTCGTGGTCAGCATCGCCACGGTGGAACTCACGTAGATCGCACCGGCATAGTGTCCGGTAATCGGTCCTCCCAGATGCCGGGCCCACTTGTACGCGCCTCCTGCGATTGGAAACTGTGAGGACAGTTCGGCATAGACGGTGGCGACCAGCAATTGCATGACCAGGCAGAGAGCCAGTGCGGCAAACCATCCGCCTCCCGTCACCGTCGTCTGCACCCCCATGATGGCATAGAGCCCTACGACCGGGGAGACCATCGCGAATCCGATCGTCAGACTGTTCCAGAAACTGAGCGTACGATGGAACGGCTGAATAGTCGTCGGAGCGGTCGTAGGAAGAGAAGGAGCTTGGTGGATTTCGTGTGGCATAGGGTCTATGTGGCCTGTCTCACACGTGTACTTGGGTGAAAGCCACAGGTCGATGATCAGCGGTCTGGTGTCGTTCGGTCGTTGTTCTTCTCCTGATCTCCGTTTCTCTTTGCGCGAAAGAAGTTCTGTAAGAGTGCTTGGCTTTCTCGTTCCAGGACGCCTCCTGTGACGTCAACACGATGGTTGAGTCGGCGTTCAGTGGGAATGTCGAAGATCGATCCGCAGGCGCCGGCTTTAGGATCCCAGGCTCCGAAAACGAGCCGGGAGATGCGGGATTGCACGATGGCACCCGCGCACATGGGACAGGGTTCGAGTGTGACATACAACGTGGCTTCAGTCAGGCGCCAGGAACGCACATGCTCGGCTGCTTGCCGAATGACGATCATTTCCGCATGGGCCGTCGGATCCTGTAGGGTTTCTCGAAGGTTGTGTGCCGATGCCAGAATATGTCCGTCGTGCACGAGGACCGCGGCAATCGGTACTTCCCCGGCAATCGGGGCACGTGCCGCCTGTTGAATGGCCAGGTGCATGAAATGGAGGTCGATATCCGTCAACGACATGGGCCTATTCTACCCGTTTACCGCAGATGTCTGCGCGCCATGCTAACACAGGGCCGATTGTCGGAGCAGCCACGCGGCGAGGAAAACAGAATAGGGTAAGGTGGATGAAGAAGGTTGAGGTTAAGGCTAAGGCTAAGGCCGAGGGTACATAAAGACAGAATTGACGTCTCAGTTGGTTCCTTGCCTAAACATGAGCCTTTCCCATGATCCTTAGCCTCAACCTCAACCTCAACCTCAACCTTCAAGAAGACAGTGCACGGCTTCCCTATCCGGCTATGATTGGCTGAAGAGATAGACGGGGCCTGTGGGGTACGTCTGCCCTCCGATTGGTTCGAGGCTGACGGAGAAGGTGTTCGCGCTGAGGAAGTTGGGGAGGG
>JAOUPN010000294.1 GCA_029879905.1 Nitrospira sp.
GGATGCGAGCAGGAGCTCGTCACCAAAAACCCTTCCGGCTTGAGTAACTTGAGTCCCAATAGATTGACGTCCTTATACCCGGACAACGCCCGAGGCAATGCCTGCTTACTCCTGGCAAACGCGGGAGGATCAAGGATCACCAGATCATAGCTCCGGCCGGACTTGACGAGATTGCGCATCTCGTCGAAGGCATCCGCCTTTCTGTACGTGCATTGCCGTTCGACCTGATTGAGTGCCGCATGTCTGCGCGCCAATGCCAATGTCTCCTCGCTGCTGTCTAACCCCTCGACTGACTTCGCGCCGGCCACGGCCGCATGAATTCCGAACGCCCCCGTATGGCAGAAAACTTCCAGCACCTCGTTCCCCGCTGCCAACTTCGCCGTAGCCAGCCGGTTCTCCCGCTGATCACAAAACCAGCCGGTCTTCTGACCCCGTTCAACATCAACGACAAACCGCGCCGCCCCCTCTGCAATCTCCACCTCTGTCGAACCGCTACCTGTGAGAAACCGTCGTTCTGCGGGCAACCCTTCGAGCTGTCGACTTTTGGCATCATTTCTAAGATAGACACCTTCGACATTGAGTTCCTGCATCACGATATCCGCCAACAGATCCTTGCGGCGATCCATGCCATACGAGAGGGTCTGCATCACCACCACACGATCGTATCGATCCACGATTAACCCGGGCAATCGATCGCTTTCTCCATAGATGAGGCGATAGGCATTGGTTCCCGTCACCACGCGCGCTCGGAGGCGAATGGCCTGCTGAACTCTCTTTTTCCAAAATGCCTCGTCGATCGGCTCGTCTTCGGTAGTCAATAGGCGGACTTGGATCTTCGAAGTAGGATTAAAGAGGCCGCGACCATGATAGCGACCATCCGGTTTGAGAATATCGACCAGGTCCCCGGCTTTCGGCTCTCCCACAACTTGTCCGATGTGACCGGCATAGACCCACTGATGACCAGGATTCACTCTCATCCATTCGCGGTTGAGCCGTATCTGAGCGGTTACCATGTCTGCTTTCAGTCTCATATGTTCCTTATCTCTGTTCGAACCTACAAAGGTCAAGAGGCAGTAGAGTCTCTGGGGATCCCATCATGCTTGACGGAGGGAAACCAGTATGGTTTGCTGAACGTATCAACACAAAGGAGAACTCTCTCATGAGCGGCAAAACGACTATCGGCTCCGCGGTGTTGGATCGTTTGCATCGACTCGGTGTCCGTCATATCTTCGGGATCCCCGGCGACTATGTTCTCTCCCTGTTTCAACTGATCGAAGCCTCACCCATGAAACATATCGCGACAACCCGTGAGGACTGCGCCGGATTCGCCGCGGACGCCTATGCGAGGATCAACGGCATCGGTGCCGTCTGCGTCACCTATTGCGTCGGCGGATTGAATACCGTCAACGCCATTGCCTGCGCCTATGCCGAACGTTCACCGGTCGTTCTGCTGACCGGATCGCCGGGATTGTCGGAACGGGCACGGACCCCCCACCTGCATCACATGGTCAGGGATTTCTCGACACAACGCGAGGTATTCGAACAGATGACGGTCGCTGCCGTCACACTCGACGATCCGCTTACCGCAGCACGAGAAATGGACAGGGCCTTCGCCGCACTGTTGCGCTACCGGCGTCCTATTTATATCGAAATCCCTCGCGATATGGTCTACACACCGTTGCCGGACTCCGTGAAACCGACCTGCATTGAGGATGAGCCGAGCGACCCTGCGGCGCTGGAAGAAGCGGTCGGTGAAGTTCGGACCATGCTGGCCTCAGCCCAGCGTCCGGCCATGTTGGTCGGCGCGGAGGTGGGACGATTCGGTCTCCAAGAGCATCTTGTACGGTTGATTCAGCGGATGAATATTCCGGTTGCCTCAACGCTGTTGGGAAAGTCGACCATTCGAGAAGACCATCCGTTGTACGTCGGTGTCTACGGTGGGCTCATCGGTCGAGAAGAGGTCCAGCAATTCATCGACGACTCCGACTGCCTCTTAATCCTGGGATCAATTCTTTCGGACGTGGAGGATTTGGATGCCCGCTCACCGTTGCTATCCGAAGGCCGGACCATCCATGCCACAGCCGACCGTATCGCCATCAAACATCACCGCTTCGACTCCATTACGTTCCAGGATTTCGTCAAGGCTCTCGTGGAAGCCCCCCTTCCGGCCTTTCCCCTTCGCAAACCACCGACTCGGCCCGAGGCTCCTCTCGCACCGCCGTCTCCCGACTCGCCGATTACCTTGGACGGACTCTTCCGGCATCTGGACACCGTATTGACCGACAAAACCGTGGTCATTGCCGACGTCGGCGAATCGCTGTTTGCCGGCGCCGACCTTCACGTACGCCATCGTTTTGACTTTCTGTCTCCGGCTTACTATACCTCCATGGGATTTGCCGTACCTGCGGCACTGGGCGCGTCATGCGCCGATCCCGGCCTGCGCCCCATTGTTCTAGTGGGAGACGGCGCCTTTCAAATGACCGGCACCGAATTGGCCAGCTGCATCCGCTATGGACAGGCCCCGATCGTCGTGCTGCTCAACAACCGCGGATATTCGACGGAGCGGGAAATCATGGAGGGGCCGTTCAACGATCTCCACGAATGGCACTATGAACGGATCTTCGAATTGATCGGGAACGGGACGGGATCTCGCGTGAGCACGCAACGGGAGTTCGAATCACACCTCGCGTCCGCCTTCGCCGATCATGGCCGGCCGCACCTCCTCAACGTGCTGCTCAGTCCTGACGATCGTTCACCCGGCATGGTGCGGCTTGCCCGCCGACTCGGCAAGAAAATTTCGACGGACAAACCGTAACCAGTCCCCCAGGCCGGCAGAAGGTTGAGGTCAAGGCTGAGGTTAAGGTGAGGCGGAAGAAAATCAGGCCTTCACTCAACCTTCCCCTTGGCTTCACGCTCTTCCTACGCATCGGCTGAAGGGTGCGAGGGAGTATAACTCCCATCTTGCCGGCAGCACTAATCTGCCGCAGGATTGATAATGTGCAACCCCGCCGCCTTCGATGCCGCCAGTAACTGCGTATCCGCACTGACCACCGTCAACCGTAGCGGTTTTAATTCCAATGCTTGAGCCAGATGCATGACTTGCGACGATCGAAGAAACGGATACTCCAAGACCAATTCCTTGGTCGACAGATAGGTTTTCACTGTCGGGACGATGAATTGATACAGTCCCTGCTTGGATTCGACCTCGAACTTATAGAGCACCGAATAGCAATCGTCCCGCGTGATTTTTCCTTCTTGCGCGCGGGTCGACATGATCGAGTAGAAGTCCGTCACGGACCAGGTCGGCACGACGGCAACCTTGCCCCGCTTCACCAACAGTTTATTGACGATACGCGTGCCCCGCTCCATACTGTACCGTTTGACCAGGGCGGTGGAGTCAAAATAATAGTATGGCATCCTGTTACATCCTCCCCTTTAAAATGATTTCCGCCAACGGTCCGGGAAGCTTGGAGAGACGGTCTTGCAGCTCATCAAGCGGCAACTCCTCATACCCTTCCTTCCTCAAGGTATCCACCAAATTTCCTTGATTGAAGTTGTCCGTATCCGCCTTGAGACGGTCGTTCAATCGCCGTTTTGCCAATCGGCTTGAGACCTTTTGCCCGGTTTTCGTCAACCCGCGTCCTCTGCTTCGCGGAGCTCGGCTCACCGATGATTTTCCAGTCGTACCCACGATCGTCATACCTCCTTGTTAAAAACAACAGACCGGTCGTTTACCGTACAGGCTCCTCCGACAATTCGCCTCGCGGACAGCCGGCCGGCATCCCGACCGCTGTCGGCAACGAAGCCTCTCCAAATATATGGGCGGCTATCATCGTGGCCACCTTCGACGACAATTCCCCTTGGATCACACGCAACGTCTTGGCCATTGCTTCTCTCTCCGTCAGATGACCTTCTTTACCCCCGTGAGAAACGGCTCCGAGCACACGGTGTGTGGCCGCATCCGTCATCTCAAAATCACTGCACCATCGAACATACTTGAAATGCGGATCACGCACCTGAATCGGAAACAGCCTGACCGTGCCGCGAACAAGCAGTTCCGGCCCGCGTCCATCATGGTTCCCCATATCCGCAGTCACGGTAATCCCTTCACGAATCAACCCTTCGGTAACGGCTTGCTGAAGAAGCTCGGCATGATCGCCGGCCATACGCACCATCACCGGTACATTCGCCCTCAAAAACCGTTCCAACTCATCGGATAATTCCTGAACCCCATAGTCGGAAGCGACACCCTGACCGCTAGGCCGAATGACCCGCAAGTCGGCATTGTACGCTTCACGCAAGACCAAGCTTCTGGCTGCTCGGCGAAGATTACGAATCTTGGTCAACTTGTCGGCGGTCATCCGTGACTCAAACACATCGGCCTCAACTGCCTGATCCAACGAAGATATTCGATCCATTAACGACGCCGCGGCTTGTGAACGGTTCATCACGGCCAATGCGTAGTGTAACCCTCGTCCGACATCTTCCCAGGTTTCCGCAATTCTGACGTTCTCGAGCACTTTCTCCGTCGACACTCGCGTCACCGCCTCCAAGGTCAACCGGCGTTCGGTATTCGTCGAACCGTGATGTTCAACGGTGAGATATGATTCCCAATCATGAGCCTGCGCATCAACCTCCGCTTGAAATATCCGCGCAAGAGCGGCATACGCTTGATCGGCAGCCTGGTTTCGGTCACCTGCCTGCCCCACACCGATCAAGTAGCGCGACGGAGGATAGTCCAAGCCG
>JAOUPN010000295.1 GCA_029879905.1 Nitrospira sp.
GAGACCTCATCATGCCGCCATCCTTTCTCTTCCCCTCACCGCCCGCACTCTTTCGCCTTCCCCTTCCGCACCTCGGCCATCGAACGGGGACAGCCCTCACGCGAGGACGCGGGGAAGGGGGGGCAGCCTCCTGGTTGGTTCCACTTTATCTTCATTCCTATGTATGTGATAGCGAATCTTGTGATCCGTTCGCGGATTCTCACGGGGACTGACACGACGTGTGGACACTGCATGTTCTGGAGGGAAAGACAAGGCGACATGCTGCTGTTTTTGTGGATGAAACCTGCGGGAGTGGCGTAGAGGCGGGGGGATCTGCACCAACTCCCTGCCTCAGGTCCGCAGGCTTTGGCAACGTGTTAGCCTGGAGGTGAGCTTCAATCCACGCGGTCGGCCGAGGTGCCGCAAGAAAAAGTAGAATGTTCCCTTTTCTGTTTTCGCCTGGACTTGGAGATAGTATTCGGCCGCCTGGAGCAACTGGTCAGAGCCCCAGCCGGTGGCGAGACCGATATCGGCAGCAATGTCGCCAAGCAGGTTACCGGGATCAGTACCGGCATAGGAGATGACGATCTCATTAGTCATTGAGTTTCTATATGCTGATGCCTCAAACCCAGTTGAATTATCCTGTGGGACAATTGAGATGACGCTCCAGTCGCTCGGAATTGGGAATCGATTCAGGGGAGCACGCGTATCACGATAAGACGCACCGGCGAGCAGCGCATACTCAATTGTTGTTGCCATAGCTTTCTCTCCTCCTTTACCAAACAGCGGGATGGGTCATTTCTTCTGTCGGTCAATGAATTCTCGTGCAATCGGGTCATTCGGAAGTATCCAATGTCCCTTATAAAGAACCCTCTCTTCGCAATTAGTAGATCCCAGAGTCCCCGGCTTCACCGGTACCCGCAGGATGGTTTTGAACTCTGGTTGCTTATAACTCTGAACCACTCCCTTGATCATTTCTGTCGTAATGGTCCGTGTTTTCAGTCGTTCGACTTGAACATCCGGCTCGGAGAAAAGCATGTTCAGCATCGTGATGGACGCCGGCAGTTGATCCAGAGGAATTCGCGTCCACTCGTTGTCCTTGTAGTGGAAGACAACATAGGGTGGATTGGGTCGCCCCCATTTGTTATAGGACAAACAACCCATAGGATAAACGACGAGGTAGGGCGTGCCGTCCACGATATCCAACGCCATCGGCAGAAAATTGGCGGAGCCGAGATCCTCGCTCAAGTGATCTTCCCAGGTAATGATCTGTGTCGTACCGGGCATGGAAAAGCGCAATCGCTGCTCCTTGTACGGCGGCTTCTGACCTATCTCATGCCGTCCTCCCCGCTTTACCATGCGATCCAGAAGGATCTTGCTCCCGTCATGCAGCAGCACTTCCTCTTGCCAACTATCTCCACCGAAGCCAAACAGCCCCGCCTCGGCCACGCTGTTCAGTCCGACAAATAAGATGCTAATCGCAGCAAGCGTGAGTAACATCCCTTTCACTCTTTGTGTCATCTCGCCATCCTTTCGAGACTCATCCAGTCCATCCCCTTAGCAAAGGGAAATGGGTTACTTTGTCTGACGTCTCCCCTGCCTATCCACACACGGTTGCCATGATCAGGATCTTGCCATCGCATCGTGTCCCCCCCCCTGCTCGTCTTACGTCTTCTTGTTTACTGCCGTGTCTCTTTTGTAACGACCATGACCTGCCGAGGGTCTATGGGGACAGGCACCATCGCAGACGACGGAGCCAGTCCCCTGGCATTCGAACAGAGGCACCTCCCTCGTACAGACTTGTTCCGCTCGCCCCGCGTCCTGCATCGACGCCTCTGCGAGACACACGGCCTGCGCCTACTTCGCCAAACCTACTCCGCCGAAGTAGCCTGTAGGCTACGAAGGCTGGAAGCCGTTTGCCTTCGAAGGCCAAGCAGCCGTGGCCCCTTTTGAGTCTTCGGCGACACCTCGCCGGGCCTACTCCGCCGAAGTAGCCCACAGGCTGCATAGGCGGGTGAACATGGTACTCGTAACAGGGTACAATAGACGGCTTCTTGTAAAAGGGACGTGATGAACGGTTGCAACAGGAGCCTGAAGCCATCAGGGGAACGTACTTTACCAAGTTACGAGCGCATTCACTACGTGTCATTGCTTGCACTTCAATAGTACACATAACTATTTCGAACACCGGTTCCGGCTACCACAAATGTGGCGTTCCCAAAAGCACCGGCCTGTTTGAACTTTTGGACACCATACCTTTACGTTATGGATGAGACGCAATCAATCAATATAAGAAAGATCTTCCTTCTTGTCGGCGGGCTGGTCGTATTTTTCATGATACTGGCCATGCCCGCTCCGAGTGGAGTGACGCCTTCCGGACAGCGCATGGCCGCCGTCGCCGTGCTGATGGCCCTGTGGTGGGTCGGCGAGGTGGTTCCTCTCGCGGTGACTTCCCTGATGCCGCTCGTTCTGTATCCTCTTCTGGGAATTCTTCCGAGCAAAGACGTGGCGCCGCATTACACCAACCACCTGGTGTTTCTCTTCATGGGAGGATTCATGATCGCTCTCGCCATGGAGAAATGGAATCTGCATCGCCGTGTGGCGCTGGTCATCATCCGGTGCATCGGCACCAGCCCGCCGCGCATCATTCTCGGGTTCATGGTCTCCGCCGCCTTTTTATCGATGTGGATTTCCAATACCGCGACAACCATGATGCTGCTTCCCGTTGCCATAGCGGTAGTCCGGCAGATTGCCGGTCAGGCCACCATCCAGGGCGAGCATCAGGAGTCCACCCGTCAATCGGTGGAGCACTATTTCGGCTTGCCGCTCATGCTTGGGCTGGCCTATGCCGCCAGCATCGGCGGGGTTGGGACGCTGATCGGAACCGCTCCCAATATCGTATTCGCCGGGTTTTATAAAACCAGCTTTCCCGACCGGCCGGAAATCACCTTCCTGCAGTGGATGTTGGTGGCCCTGCCCATCGTTATGGTGTTTCTGCCGCTGGTGTGGATTTTTTTATGCCGATGGGTGAGCCGCGTACCGGTCCACAAGATTGAAGTGCACGATGGTGCGAAGAATCTGATCGATCAGGAACTGAAGTCGCTGGGTTCCATGCACCAGGCGGAGCGGTTCGTGGCGGTCATTTTTGTTCTGACCGCTCTTTTGTGGATTTTTCGCCAGCCGATTGTTCTGGGATCATTGAGGATTCCTGGCTGGTCGCTGTTATTCCCCTGGGGAGAGGGCATCCACGATGCCACCGTTGCCATGTTCATGGGGCTCGTGCTGATGCTGGCTCCGCTGGGCTATCCCCATGGCATGGACCGCGAGGGAACGAAGGACTATTTCGTGCTGGACTGGAACACGGTGGCCGAGAAAATGCCTTGGGGTATTCTGCTGCTGTTCGGTGGGGGGTTCGCGCTGGCGGCGGGCTTCAAAAGCACCGGGCTGGACCGGTGGATCGGCCAGCATTTGTCCGGCATCCAGGCCCTGCCGCTCTGGATCGTGATTCTCACTCTTTGCTTGGGCATAACATTTCTGACGGAATTTACGTCCAATACCGCGACGGCGACCATGATCCTTCCCGTCATCGCCGGTGCTTCGATGACGACGGAATTTCATCCACTTATGCTCATCATTCCGGTGACCATCTCCGCCTCGTTCGCGTTCATGATGCCGGTGGCCACACCGCCCAACGCCATCGTGTTCGGCAGCGGCTGGGTGACGGTGCCGCAGATGTTCCGCGCCGGTATCCTCCTGAACCTCCTTGGCGCCGTTCTTATTACCGTTCTGGTCCTCCTGCTGGTCCCTCTGTTTATTTTGTGAACGTGTACTCTCCTTTGAAGCGGAGCATGCGCGTTGATCGTGAGCTATTCGCGGCTCAGCCTATCGGAGGTTATGAGGAAGCGAGTGCGACGGCTGTCGGTGTAATACCTATAGGCCGGTCCGCTCGCCATCAGGAACAACCATGGCCGCATCTGAGGCGGAGACGGCATCCGCATTCCCCGGCACCCGTGTGCCGGTCACCGATGCAGGAGACTTTAACTGCTGAAAGGCCAGTCCTTGCGCGGCACTCGCCATTCTGGAGAGTCTCGGATCGGTTCCCTTTCCCACCCGCTCAGGCTGTGTCCGGATTGTGTCCTGGCAAGCCGCGATCAATTGCGACACCGCGGCTGAGACGGCCAAGAGGCCTTTGGCAGCCGGCGCCTGAGGTGCGAACTCCATCACCGGGAGAAATTTCTTTACTGCCTGCCCTACAGCCGGATCGTCGGGAATTTCACCGAGTAAGGTCAGGTCGCCCCCGACGTATTGATGGAGGATCTTGCGCAGATACAAAATGTTCACATGGGATCCGCCGGATATACGATTGATCACGAGGCCAGGCCGAAACGATTGCAACGCCGCAGCTGCCACATCTCGCCCCGCTTCGTCGGTGGCCCCTGCGATCTCCATCACTTCCTCTACACTCACAAAGTCTCGGCTGGAGAGAACCTCCGACATGGGACTGCGTGCAAGAAAACAGGAGAGCACGCGACGAATCGCCGCCAATTTGATGAATCGGTAGAGATCCAGCACCGATGTCGGCTCCGGCGTGGCCACCGCCACATGGATGTCGGCCATCAAGAAGAAGTCGAGGGCATGGTAGTTGGTACCGGCTCCGATGTCGATGACCACAACGTCGGCATCGACACCCTGAAACTGTTTCATCAGCCGTTTTTTGCTGGCATATGCCATATTGGCCGTCGCCAAGGTGTTGCCGGTCCCGG
>JAOUPN010000296.1 GCA_029879905.1 Nitrospira sp.
TTAGAGCTGGAGACCATGCAAATCAGTACGAAATCCGTCAAGCAGATGAGAGTCAGATAGCGGCGGGCGTGACGATCTTGGAACATGTAGCCGGTTGAATAGGTATAGATGATGACACTCACGCCGGTAATCAGCACCATCATCACGGCGCTCAACCGGTCGACGTAGAAGCCGATCGGGATTGCGAAGGAGGCGGCCGAGGACAGATCGTAAAAACGGATGGAGATTGGATCGCCATTCGCAACGTGATAAAGCGTCCCGACGGCCCCCAAGCACGCGAGACCGACAGGATAGGCAGCGAGTCGGGCACGAACATGGTGCGTATGCTCTGAGCCGATCAGCACGATGGCGGCTGCGACGAGCAGGAACGCTGGTACGAGCAAAACGAGCGTCACAGATACCTCACCACATTCATGGCTCCATCTCTCCAGGTCACTTGGAGAGCCGCAATTCTGCCATACCCCGAGACAGCACGACAATCATTAATGCGGCGTCAGAATATCCGTCAAGCGCGGCGACCCCAACGCTGGAGAAGGAAGAGCTGAGCCCGCCCCACGCGGCGGAGGGCCTCATCCAGGAAGAGTCGATTGAGGAATAGAGTGTAGAATTGAATTCTGACGCTGTCGATCCATCGCGGGATCGGCATCGAAAGGCCGTGGGCTTTCATATAGAGATACGTCCAGCCGAAGGCTGTTAGCGTAGTTGCGCCGAGAATGAGTAGGTCGAAGAGCCAATCGGGAAGATCGGCGGCTTTGAAGTAAGCCGCCACATCGTTCGGATTTGGGTAGAGAAACGCGGTGAAGGATTCAACGGCAAACAAATAGATGAAGACGATGAACAGCAGGGTTGCAAGCATGGAAGCCGAGACCTTCCATGATGCGATTTGGCGCAGACGCATCAGCGTCAAGATGGCTTGAGACGAAGTGATCCAGATGAAGAATAGGAAGATTACGGTGCCTTGAGACTCCAGAAGAGGAATTCGTAATACTCCGTGTGTCACCAGCAGAATAATCAGCGGAATCAGCAAGGTCGTGACGAACCCTGTGAACCAGGTCAAGTTCGAATGGCCGTCGGCTTCCGGCTCATATTCAGGATGAGGGAAATGCGGCTCTTGTCGAGCCTTGGCGATGACGTTCCCGCAATTTAGGAAGACTGTCGCTTTGAACAGGCCATGTGCGATCAGGTGAAACACGGCGAGCGAAAAGGCGCCGAGGCCGCATTCCATCATCATGTAACCCATTTGGCCGATCGTTGAAAACCCCAGCATATTTTTGATGTCATTTTGTGCCAGCATCATGGACGCGCCCAGAATCGCGGTCAGCGTGCCGATGATGAACGCAACGTGCAGCGTCGTTGAGCTTAAGCCAAAAAGTGGGGCCAATCTGTTGATCAGAAAACCGGCGGCATTGATGATGCCTGCATGCAACAATGCCGTAACAGGAGTGGGAGCATAGAGATAGCGGGGAAGCCACACGTGGAATGGAAATTGAGCGGATTTGCTCATTCCACCGATCAACAGCAGCAGTGTCACCGCTGTTGATCCGTTCATATCTATGCCGGGTATGACCTGGACCGTCGCAGTCGATCGTGCGGCCGCTTCGAACAGGTCGGGGAATTCCAATGTTCCAAACAGTTGGTAGGCGAGGACAATGCCTGCCAGAAAGGCGATATCTCCGACTCGCAACACATTGAACGTGCGGAACGCGCTTTCCAAGGTCACCGCATGGGGATGGTTATGGATTAGGAGATAGAGCAGGTAGCTCAGGATCTGCCAAAAGACAAACAACATCAGAAGATTCGAGCTGGATACCATGCAAAGGAGCACGACCACGGCGCCCCCGAGCGTGGCGAGATATCGTCCTTCGTATGGTTCCTGGGACATATAATCGATGGAATAGACATAGATGACCGTGCCGATTGCGGAGATGAGCACCATCATGACCGCACTCAGCCTGTCAATATAGAAGCCCAGCGGAAGGGGGAGCGACAAGCCGGCGGTGTGGTCGTAAAACCTGATTACAATCGGTCCTTGCACCGCGACGATCATAAGCGTGATGATCGCGCCGAAGCAGGCCACACCGATCGGCCAGGCGCCCAGCTTCGTACGTGACCGACTGATGGGCTGATCGCTAAGTGCTGCGATAAGGGTGGTGCATAGTGGAAGCAAGATGACCAGAAGCACCGTCAACGTCGGCATGCGATGATTTCCCAAGAAACACAAAAGCCAACCACTGTTTCAACATGTTGTTGAAACGCGTCGGTTGGCTTGTACTGCAACCAGCCTCTCGTATGGAGCTGCCGGTCGCCCTACGGTCCGATAGAGATCTAGTACAGCGTCCCGTCCGTCTTCAACTCTCGTCGGAACGAGCAGTGGCGCCGACCGATCATGCGTACATTCGTCGTCTCACCAATAATACGGAGAGGAGTACATCGTCAAGAACCAACGATCTTTTCGGGTCTCAATAACGATGGATGATGGCCCAAAAGACCCAGGCTCACTTGCGGATCTGAGCGAAAGGCTTAGGGGCTACTTGTACATGGTGTCGGCGTGAATCTATAATCCACGTGGAGAAGAGGACCATGGAAAACGCGATACGCAACGCCATTATCAAGTTTGAGCAGGAATTCATGGGGCGAGGCCCTGAAGATGTCCGAGCCTGTATTGTGCGTGACCTTGTCGTCGTCCGGTTGAAAGGTGTGCTGACACCGGCAGAACGTCAATTGGCAAAGACTGCCGAAGGGGTAGACATGGTCAAGCGGTTACGACAAACGTTGATCGCACAGGGACGGGATAAGCTCTGCGACCAAGTAAGCAACATCACCGGAGCCCAAATAGTGACGTTGTTTACCGACATTGATGTGCAAATAGGCGAAAAAGTTTTCGTTTTCGCAATGGATCGGGAAGTTCTGCCGTCTATCCGTTAAATTCCCTGCCTTGCAAACGAAAGATTCCCCTGTCATGCTGACGGCATGGCCGGTCGTTCGCTGGAAACACTCTCCTTCGACAACACCTATGCTCGCCTGCCTGAGACATTCTCTGTCAAGCAGAACCCGACACCTGTCGCATCGGCACCCTATCTGATCCATGTCAATCGTACTGCGGCCGAGCTGATTGATCTCGATCCGGAGGAATCCGTGCGGCCGGAGTTTGCGGGTGTGTTTGGGGGACGTATGCTCGTGCCGGGTATGGAGCCGATTGCGATGCTCTACTCCGGCCATCAATTCGGCGTCTATGTACCGCAGCTCGGGGATGGGCGGGCGATTCTCTTGGGTGAGGCGGTCAATCACCGGGGCGAACGCTGGGATTTGCATCTCAAGGGCGGCGGGATGACCCCCTTCTCACGCGACGGGGACGGCCGAGCGGTTTTACGTTCGACGATTCGTGAATATCTGTGCTGCGCGGCCATGCGGGGACTGGGCATCCCGACGACGCAGGCCCTCTGTCTCGTGGGCAATGATGACAAGGTCTACCGTGAGCAGGTTGAAACCGGGGCGATGCTTGTCCGTATGGCGCCGTCACATGTGCGGTTCGGCACGTTCGAGATCTTCTACTATCGCAAACAACACGAGCATCTCACAGTCCTGGCTGATTATGTGATCGGCCACCATTATCCGCATCTTGTCGGCGTGACCGACGCGTACGCGCGTTTCTTCAACGAGGTCGTGGAACGGACCGCCGCGTTGATTGCACAATGGCAAGCGGTGGGTTGGGCGCATGGGGTGATGAATACGGACAATATGTCGATTCTCGGTCTGACGCTGGATTACGGTCCCTTTGGTTTTATGGATGAGTATGATTCGGGATTCATATGCAACCACTCCGACCACAATGGCCGCTATGCCTTCAATCAACAGCCCTATATCGGCCTGTGGAATCTCAGTTGTTTGGCGCAGGCGTTGCTGCCGTTGGCGGGGAAAGACGCGCTGAAGGCAGGCTTGGACCGCTATCAGGAATTGTATCAACAACAGTACCTCCGGCTCATGCGGGCCAAACTGGGGTTACGGGAGGCGCGACCTGAAGACGATGGGTTGGTGCGCGAGTGGTTGGGCCTTTTAGAGGAGAGTCATGCCGATTACACGATCGCATTTCGCGACCTGAGTTCGTTTTCATCGGTGGAGGGCACGGCAAACGATAGGGTGCGGGATCATGCCGTCAATCGGGAGCATTTCGACGAATGGGCTGCACGATATCGGGAACGACTGCGTGCCGAGAATAGTCGTGATGACGAACGGTGCGAACAGATGAATCGGGTCAATCCCAAGTATGTGCTTCGTAACTACCTGGCTCAGATCGCCATTGAAAAGGCTCAGCAAAAGGACTTCTCCGAAATCGATCGCCTCTTTACGCTGCTGCAAGACCCCTTCAAAGATTACCCTGGCATGGATTCTTATGCTGCCGCACCGCCCAATTGGGGTAAACACCTGTCCGTCAGTTGCTCGTCATAGTCCTGCTTGCACTTTCTTCGCATAGATAATAAGTATACGTAGAAACCGTGAGGCGACCGGCTCTCGGCGGGTCCGCCCACGGAAGCTTCGGATCAATAGGGGATGGGAAGATGGCAGGTGATTCCAGGCTAGTTATCGCGGGGACAATTACCCTCGGACTGGCGATGGCCGGTGTGTTGCTGGTTCAGCAGCCGCTGAAGAGCACGCGACCGCCGTCCATGGAGGCGCAAGTTGCGCCGGATTTGGCCGAAGGGGTGGCACAGGCTCGCCTCTGGGAAGATCCGCTTGTCGC
>JAOUPN010000297.1 GCA_029879905.1 Nitrospira sp.
AGGTGCGACGTCACAATACAGCGGGAGTTTTATGTACTGATCACATGGAGAGTGCCCGGATTTACGGTTCAGCGAACGCGCTGAGCCTCGCTGTCATATGAAAGGGCCTGGTTCTTGCTTCTCGTCTGAGTAAAGACACAGACGGCAACAACTCCTTGATTGTGCGGGATCCTGTTCCCCGCATGCATGACCTGATTGCGGTGTCGTTGCTATGAGAGTTGACCTATCATTCCAAGGAGAGTACCGATGAAACCGAGACTTCGTGTCACACTCTTGCTTCTCGCGCTCATCCTGGTCCCGACGCTTGCCGTCGCCCAGGTCAATTTTACAAAACACAGCTACTACGTCGGCATGGGTGACAGCGTCGCCGCGGGTGAAGGCGCGATGCCAGTCACAAACGGTTATGTGTATCGGCTGTACGATGAAGGCGTGTTCGGCAAGAAGCAGGAAATGGACTTTGCCAATATAGGAGTTCGCGGCGGCAGAAGCTGGGACCTTCTCGATCATCAAGTGGCGCAGGTGCTCTGTGCAGAGCCTGAGCAGCGACCGACCGTGGTTACCATCACCGCCGGAGCCAACGACTTCTTTCAGGATCTTCTAGGTGGTCATTGTACAGATCTTTCTTGTATGCCAGACATTACGAAACGCGTGGCTCAGGCTGTCGCTTTGTTGCTCAATAATGGCGGTGACCCTAGCCCGCATTATTCATGAGCACTTCTGCTACAATCGCCGATCCGCTGCTGCGACACGCCTGTGGGCGGCGGGCTCGCCCCTCGGTCCCTCGACGTACTGCACGAGTACGCCTCAGGACCTCAGGCCTCCGCGCGCCGCTCTCGCGACGCGGCTTGGCGATTTCGTCCCTCGACGATGCTCGGGACCCTGAGCCTGTCGAACGGGCGACGAACTGTCATGAATAATGCGGGCTAGTCTTCTTCTTGAGGCCACGCCCGTGCTCGATCCTGTCACAGGAGACCCATGCCGAGCGCTGACGCGTACCCGAGAAAATGGACCAATGAACGTCACAATCTTGGTGTCGAACTACTACAGCCTTCCGCACCCAGTCCCACAGTTCGCTGAGTTCTTTGATTTAGCCGTGCGAGTCTACGATCAGGCGCTTCACACTTGGCTAGGGCAGGTTCATGTGCCGACTGGGTCCAGAGTTGAGGTCGTTGATCTCTATACCCCATCCCTGGGGCGGCAGGGGCTTCTAACGATTCAGAAGAGATATGGATACAATGGACCGTACGATTTCGATTTCCACCCCACAAACTTGGGCCATGCCTTCATTGCTGGAGAATTCATGAAGAAGTGGAATAGTTTGCCGTAGTGCTCTCGGTCCTTCAGCATGTGATGTATTTGGCAGGTTTACATCATTTCTTCTGAATGAGGGGGGGGCTGTCCGTCTAGGTGCAGTGGGGCAGGCGTGCGTTGCCTCTATCATCTCTCAGGGAGCCAGGCCATGAAGGTCCGGGGATTTCCGACGTGAGAGGAGAGGGCCGGGAAAGGGTATTATGCCGCCTCTTGTGCCTGATTCCATTGGTCAATGCAAGGTCGGCAGATCGTCTCGTTGATCTGAAAGTTCGAGAACGTTTTGACGTATTCTTCCAGGCTTGTCCATCCTCCTGTGGAGGAGCGGATGCGCTTACAGGAGATGCAGACCGGTAAGCAACTCCGTAGTGCCTGTAATTCTTGCAGCGCAGATTCGAGCTCACGCTCACGGCGTTTCCTTCCGGCTCGTTGGCTCATCATCGTCAGTGCCGTAGAGACGCGCGCGATCAACTCAACGGCGATGATCGGTTTCCGGATGTAGTCGGTCGCGCCGGCGGCGAAGGCTCGTCGTAGGCTCTCCCCATCGGTCCTTGCCGTGACCATAATGACGGGTACATCCGCCATGTGCGGTTTGGCTTTGATCAAACGGCAGGCCTCATGTCCATTGACGTCCGGCATTACCAGATCCATCAAGATCAGATCCAAGGTTTGATCGTCGGTGCGCATACTATCGCCGGCGACACAGACAGAAGCTCCGTCGGCGGAGTCGATGGCGATGGTGTCGGTAAAACCGGCGTTCTGCAATATATCTTCGATCAACCGGAGATGGAGTGCCGAGTCATCGATAATCAGAATACTCACGTGATGTCACTCCGATGTATGGGGCACTGTATTTCACCCGCCTTCGCAAGAAGCTACGGTGGATCCGGCCTTCGCAGGGGACTGCTTCTGTGAAATAGGCAAAAGCCGTGGGGCTCGACATCTGCCGTAGTACTCTATCGGTAAAGAGATTCTGCTCATGATTCCTTGAGCGATGCCGTCACCGATGAAGTAACCAGGTAGGCGGTCATAGAAGAACAGGAAAGATGACAGACGGCAGAAAACGAAAGAAATGAGCACTAACGGAGGTCACCATCATTCGCAGACAGCACGGGCGTCGTAAGCCAAACCAGGTTCTCGCCCTCAGCGGAGACCCCGGGCCCTATCCTCCATACTCATTCCAGGCCGTTGTTCACTCCCTGAACAAGCGCGCCACGACCTTTTGCCCTTTGATCCTCGTCCGACCGAGGACATCGATAATCTTCGATGCCATAGCTTCCGGAACTTCAACAAGCGAGAACCGGTCAAGCACTTCGATATCGCCAAGGACCTTGGAATTAATTCGTGCTTCGTTGGCGATCGCGCCGACAAGGTCGTTGGGTGTGATGCCTGAGGACCACCCGGATCCGATATAGACCCTTGCCATCCCGGCCGTCCGTCCGCCGCGGCCCGGTTTTCCCTGAGGAGTTCGATTACCCCGTCTCGGAGGGGTGCCACGATCCCGGTCACCCGGTCTACCTCCTGTCCGCGGCATAGTCCGATAAGGATCCGGTCGTCTGATTGGTACGGCGGGAATGTCCTGCTCCTCACGCTCACCACCCTGTGCGCGAAAGATCAGCTTCATGGCGGCGGCGGCGATCGTAATGGGATCGCTTGAGGCAGCTATGGCCTCGACGACGCCTCGGAATCCGTCGATGTCTTCTGCCTGCATCGCCTCCTGTACCGCCTCTCTGGTCCGGTCAAGCCGCTTGGCCAGCAGATCGGCAACGGATGGAACAGGGGCCACCGTCACCTTCGCTTTGGTCACGTGTTCGATACTGCGGAGCAGTCGTTCCTCACGGGGGTCGAGAATGGTAATCGCTGTGCCTTCTCGTCCGGCTCGTCCGGTTCGCCCGATGCGATGTACATAGACTTCGGCAGACGAGGGTAGATCGAAGTTAATGACATGCGAGACGCTGGGAATGTCCAATCCACGAGCAGCCACATCGGTGGCGACAAGGAGTTCGGTCTGGCCTGTACGAAAGGCCTGCATGACACGATCACGTTGGGGCTGGCTCATGCCGCCGTGAATGGCTTCGGCCCGATGCCCTCGGCCGTTCAGCATGGCGGTGACCTCATCGACTTCCACGCGCGTCCGGCAAAACACGAGGGCGGATTTCGGACCGGCCATGTCCAATATGCGCGAGAGTGCGGCATGGCGATAGGGTCTGGTGACGACATAGGCCGTTTGTTGGACGCGCGGCGCGGTCCCGGCTTTGACCGGTTCCTTTGCGATAGTGATCTCGACCGGATGTTTGAGGTGCCGATGCGCAATCGACTTGATGCGCGGAGGCATGGTGGCGGAAAAGAGCGCCGTCTGTTTTGTCGCCGGAGTCTGTTCCAAAATCGCGTCGAGATCTTCGGCGAATCCCATGTCGAGCATTTCGTCGGCTTCGTCAAGGACGATGACCTGCACCTGTTCCAGCTTGAGGCTCTGCCGACGGATATGATCAAGCGCGCGCCCAGGCGTTGCGACCACGACATCGACTCCGCGCTTGAGAGCCTGAAACTGCGGTCCCATGGCTTGACCGCCATAGAGGGTCAGAACGCGAGTGCGGAGTTCCTTGGCATACCGCTCCAGCGCCGTACCGACTTGCATCGCCAGTTCACGGGTAGGCACGAGAATCAACGCAGCGGGTTGTGCCTTCACTCCATGCGCCAGACGTTGTAACAGCGGCAACGCAAACGCTGCGGTCTTTCCGGTGCCGGTAGCGGCCTGTCCTAAAACATCCTTTCCGGCCAGCAGCGGTGGAATAGCTTCCCGCTGAATCGGGGTCGGTTCCTCATAACCCAATTGATCCAGGGTCGCGAGTAGTCGTGCTTCCAATCCGAGGGCGGCAAAGCCGGGGGAAAAACCATGAGCCGAGGGGGTGATGGACGCTGGGGGTGTTTCCTGTTTCATGCGAGATGATCGTGCCTTTCTGGAATTCTTCGATTCGGGAAGTATGTAAGAGGAACAGGGAGTATTTTACTGGGTCGGAGCTGTCCGGGTCTATCCCCACAGGATGGGGTATACGGAGGCAGTGGGGGTTAGCCTGCACTGCCTCTGCGGCTCTGCATGGGAGGGCCTGTTCTCCGTCTCCACAGGCGATATGACTGGACAGATGTTTGCCAGATGACCACCCCTACGATCAGGATGGTTCCGAGCGATGTATACGGATCTTTAATGGTATGGACCAGTGGCCAGAGGCCGACACGTACGAGGATCCGAAGTGTGTCGTGCTCTTTTAGGTAGTCGGCGACTGGTGGTGAATAGGTGTAATACAAGTCCACGAAGGTTCTTCCCAGCGTATTTGTCAAGAGATGCCGGTCTCGGAATGTTCGCAGGACGACCACTTCACGAGCCAAGGGGCTTCCATAGGCAGCGGTGGCGATGAAACATCTCCCC
>JAOUPN010000061.1 GCA_029879905.1 Nitrospira sp.
CGCGCGGACGTGACAACTACGAATGTCCCTTTTCTTGCCCTCTATTTTCTTTCTTCTGGTTTAGAGGTAGTCCACAAAACCGTTTCATCTTGTGATCCATCAGGATTATCCCAAATACGACTATGAAATAGTGGGGACAGAATATTGTTAATCCGGCTCATCCTGATAACGTCGGTTGTAGGAGGGTCACTTCTAACTTTTAGCTCCTGAATCATTTCATTGTAAATTTCCTTTCCCTTTAAAAAGTCTTTACGCTCACTCAGGCGGTTTTCTCCTTTTTCCCAAAAGAATTCCGTTATTTTTTGACTGCATTCATTTTTGTGGTCCTCCACAAAAAGACGAGTGGCTCTGACCTGACTAGGGAGTAATTGAAGATAGTTAATTGTATGCGGATATTTTTCAACTGAACATTCTAATGATGGCTCCTCTCCTGGTTCTAGATCAAAATATTGTTCTGGGGCAAAATCCACGTGACACCATTCCAAGGAATCAATCAATTGATAGTCTATGCTTATGGAAATCTTCTTTGAACTTCCTGTTTTCATAGCAATCACCCTGTGTGTTATCGACCTAAGTCTCGCCCCTCAAACGTTTTCAAAAGAGGGTCAGGTGCTACAAACCAACATTCCACTCCCGTCGAAACCAGCCAGGCCGAGCAACCATTGATATGAATTCTACGGAGTTCAGCACGGAAAGCAAAACCGGACTACAGAATATTGCCCACGATCATCTACCCAGGTGGAATGAATCAGAGACGGAGGCGCGACGAGCGTATGTTGTATTGCCAGACCTGATCCCCTTTTCACATTGATGGCGCCGCATTCGATTGGACTACCCGATAGCGGTCGGTCGTGAACTTCCGCTTGGGGTCGGAATGCGGTCATTTGACGCATGTGCCGGAGTTGTACGTCACAGCACATTAGGCAGGGCAACCACGAAAAGAAAGAAACGAGAAGGATATGGGGACCTTGCAGAAAGACGTATTCTAGGAAAGCTTGGACGCTCAGTCTAACGCCGCTTGACGTGCAACAACCGGACGGTCATTGCGCATGACGAACTCTCTTTATACAAGACAACATTGACCTGCGGTTTGCGGAATCCTCACCCCTTCTTTCTCTGGGACCTGGCTTCCTTGACCTATCTCCAAGTGACTTCTTCCCAATAGAGATGGACAAAGGTCTCAAACGGAGGAAAGTTTCCGGCATTCTGAGCTTTCGAGCGAACCCAAAGATCGATTTCCATCCCAGCCGGATCGGTTTCACCGCCTGGCAAGGTGCGTGCGGTCGGATATCGAACCTCGTGGGTCTTAGGATCGCGAGAACGTTCCATCACCATAAAATGCGCATCGTAGTCTTTGTACAGCACCTGGCCATCCTCATACATCGTCGCAGTGCCCCAGCCACCCAAGTACAACCAGGTTTTCGGATAGAGCGAATCGCCGTTGTTGGAATCCCCGTGCTCATAGACTCTGGTGACAATCCCACCGTCTTGGAACGGCGCTTTTGCCGAAAACCGGTCAAAGACGATCCGGTACCGGTGCGAATCCTCGATGAACTCGGCGATCACTTGCCCCGTATTGCTCCGCTCGTTCACCTCAATCTCGATCGTCCCCTTCACTGGATTCAAATGCTTTCCGGCATAATCAAGATGATCCCAAGGCGTTGAGTCACGCATACTGCCGACGAGCGTTGCCCCTTCACCCTTGAGGCGAAACTCGCCGCTGTAGTGAGGATGTTCCGTCGCCTTAAAAATCCTCGGCCCTTCCGCCCCTTTCGGAATTCCGAATTGGCCGTCTTCAGCCTGAGCAGCAATCCCATTACCCAGTGAGACGGAGGCAGAGAAAGCAATCACCAACACGGCTATATGATTTGAGAGTCGCACGGCGTATCTCCCATGGTTGAGGGAAGAGATCAGACGTCTTTGATTTTCGGCTGCGCATGTTCTATTCACTGAGGCGTTGTTGAAACCAGTGAACTCGAACCTGAATCCGATCTTCGCCATGCCGGAAAGCCAAGGCTGTAAGATCGTGGATGCGAGAATAAAGATAAATCCACTTGTCAGCGCAATTTAACAAGATACTGAATAAACTCACTGCTTTTCTCAACAGCCTCTTCCCTTGACGTATGAGTTCCCTTTAGGAACAGCTTCGAATACTCGCTGTCTGGGATCGTGTCATAGTAGTCAATTACCATCTATTTCTTCCAAGATGTATCGAGCTCCTTCCTTTTCCACCACGGCAAGGCAGCTCGAAGAGCAGCGTACGCACCCCAAAGATCAGAATAATTCTCATGAAATATTATGGCTGGCTTCCCAGCGTCTGGCTGCCACCAACTCTTAAATCCAATCGGGTATACGAGGGAGAGCATACGCTCGATCGCAGCAACTTTACGATTGGACCTATTGATCCAACCTGCCATCCAAACACCAACAATCGTCCCGATGAGACCAGATGTAAGGCTCAGTAGATATTCTTTCATCTCCAGGCTATCAAACAATGTGCTGTCCAAGAGGTAGGTCTATCGCCTTAGCTTTGACAATTGTTCATGAGAAAATGTTGTACACCTCTCGGACCAATTAATTGCCCGCTCCAGCATTTGTCTCCTAACCGTGTCCACAAAAGCATGGTTCTCTGCGAGAACTTCCTCAACCCTCTCAAGCGATTCGTCCGACTTTCGTCGAGCCTCTGGTGAAAGTGGCTTCGGCTGTACTTCCATTATGCGAAGCGTTTCTTCGAGGGCTGCTTGTTCAATACCCCTCTTTCTCCGCTCGACAATGGCTATCGCTTCATCTGCCTGACGCTGTACCAGATATACCTGGTACGCCTTGATATCTCTCTTGAGTTCATCTTCTATGGCAGCAGGCCGTGCAGACCAGAATGTAATAGGATCCCACCACGCTTTCAATTGATTGACCCATCCCCTAGGGTTGCAGTTGTGATCTATATCAATTGCGGTAGCAATTGAAGCCCACACTAAGCTAACGCACAGTGTCAGTACTGTAATTTTACCCCGCATGACAAACCCGCATGGGTCTAACAACGTTGACTTTTAAAATATCTTGAGTCTGAGTAATACCATGCTTCCTCATGGTGCCCGTCAAGAATTTTAGACTCCCATGCTGCACACTTGACACGCACTTTCCGATCAATCCGCGCTTCCAGCGTGATGAGCTTTCCCAGACTGAACTTGCCCCATTTACCAAAGGCGCGCTGGCTCTATGAATGTGCTATCCTGCCACGTCCAGCACCACGACTTTGCATTCTACCGCTGAACCAAATTCACGACGCCCACTTCATATGCAGCTTACGGTGATTCATCGCACAGTCACGCAAGTAAAGATTGATCAGGCTCTGGTACGGAATCCCCATTTCTTCGGCGATAGACTTAAAATAGGTGACCGTATCACGGTCTAACCGTATCGTAACCGGCTGCTTCAAGTATTTGACATACGGATTCTTCCGCCCTTTCATTTTAGAAAATTCATAATGGTCTCTCATTGTCTTCCCCTCCAATAATCCCGTTCCTCACCTTTATCAGCCCTTCTTGCGGAGAACAGCCGAATAACGGTTTCGCTCTCTCGAAAGCAGTGGCACACAACGATCACCCGCAACTTGAAGCTCATCCCGAGCATAATGAAACGGTCCTCTTCGTCCGAGTGGTCCGGATCAAAGAATTGAACGGCATGTTCATCGAAGAATACTGTTCGCGCTTCTTCGAATGAGATGCCATGCTTCCTGAGATTGGCCTTGTCCTTGTCGGCATCCCACTCAAAACGAATCTCATTCATGCGTACACTGTACATACGAAAGTGGTTCCCGTCAAGGCAACACTCGCCACGCAGCGATCCGCCAAGAGTCCCCGCATCTACAAGCAGCAGTTGCCCACTGAGCATAACGATTTTCCGCAGCTTCTGCTGCCAAACGCGGATACGCCGACCGCCGTTCGGAAAGGCCTCTTTACAACCTCGCGGCTTGCGCTCGATCCTTCACGTGCCTGGGATAGAAATTAAGGGAGGTCTGCTCTCTTCCTGCATGCCGGCCCCGCGCACTTCTTGTGGCCGGACAGCCAACTATACGCTCTCTCGTGAGCGTCTAGTCACAGATTGATAAAGAACTGTACGAGCAGAATGTGGTTCATCTGATTGACCAGACCGGAACTTGCCCTATTTTGCACCTGCATCTGATATCCGAAATCCACCGAGATCTCCTCCGTCACCTGGCGATTCATGCCGGCAACAAATCGATTCTCATCAAACCCTTCCTGTGGGCCGTTCCGCACGGAATTCACATTCACCAAGACTTCATTGTAGAGCACGACGGCCCACTCAGGAGCCTGCGGGAGCGGCACATCCACCCGCATCAATGTACGGGCGCGCACCCCCGTCCCATCGGCACCGCCGATCACCCGTTCTTCCAGCATGAAACGGCTGAATAGCTCGAAAGATGGGAACTTCCGACGATAGATCAGTTGCTGGATCGAGTGGTGTTCCTCGGCAAACCGTGGCCGATATGTACCGACCCACGTGTACCCTTGCCAGATTGACCAGTGGTCCGTCAGCTGATAGCCCAACACAGGACGAACAACCAGCTGGTGTAATTCCGAAACATGCTCTCCGAATCTGGGATGCACCTCCATCGTTCCCAAGAATGAAGAGGGAAGTTGCATGGTGAGATACACTGGCGACCAGAGTCGAAGATCATGGTCGAGGGGAGACTGGGCATAAACAGACTCGCTGGTCCATCCGCAGACCAATACCCACATCAACACCCATATTGCAGACCGATACCATATCCCTGTGCCTTGCCCGTCTATCTGTTCACGGCGTGCTTTCCTCCGGGGATCAACGCGCAGTGCGACTCCAATAGAGCGAGACGCCGTGAGATCTTGGTCAAATCCACGACAACTGACGCAATGCTCCATAAAGAAGATAGAAGCCAACGCAGACCACAAAGCAAGCAAACGCCAACTGCAAATAGGGTCCTGCCATCTGATTCGCAAGTACCGCGCCAAACCATCCGCCGACCAAGACCGCGAGAGCAATGACGAGCGCGACCTTCAGATCAACAAACCCATGGCGATAGTATTCAAGCACGGCTCCAAGACCGACGGGCAACAAAAGGACTGCCAGACTGGTTCCCGTGGCGGCATGCTGTGTAAATCCCACTAAATAGATCAAGGCGGGAATCAGCAGTAAACCGCCGCCGATGCCGAACAAGCCTGACACCAACCCGGTCGCCAGACCAATTCCGACTAACAGCAGTACGGAGCCAGAACTCATGGGAAACCTCCTCACGTGACATCGACGGGAAGGGAGCTCGAAGCAGGAGATTTCGTCTCCCGTTCATCTAGGGGTCAGTACAAACCCCTTCAACATAGCTGACTCCCGCGCAGCCGACCAGCAGATCATGGGATAATGCAATCGCAAAAGGAAGGGGCGGAGTCAACCGTGCCTAGAGAAGCGGAAACAGAACAGGTCAATCTGCCATTGGGTTGGGATCTCTCCGCAAGAGAGCCAAATACATGAGCGTATCGGCGAGGTCCTGATCCGTCATCGTGAGGTCCGGAAACATCCCGGTGCCTGGATGCCCTTCCCGAACGGCACGGGCTCGTTCCTTATTCGTGTTCAATCGTAGAGCGCCTGGATTACGCAAATCCGGAGGAGGAGGATTCAGTTCTGCAATCAGCGCTGCCGTATCCGCCTCCAGTCGAGGCGTTCGGCCGAGATATCCATCAATTCCATGACAATAGTAACAGGAACCTTTCCCGTTGAAAATTTCACGGCCCCGCCCGACATTTCCCTTGAGCTTGGCATTCGATGGAGACGAAGATGAATCGGCCCAGGCGATCTCGCCGACCGTGGCCGGGAACTGATATCCCAACCAGCCGGTCAGAACGAGAAGGCTGAGGTTACGGATCACACGAAGAGCCCTTGCCCCTTGCTCAGCCTTAACCTTAGCCTCGGCCTCAACCTGTTCCACGCAGCGACTGTGCTCTTTCATGACGACCTCCGTCAATGTTCGCCGCAACAGGCGTCGTATCGCTCTTCTGGAATAGCCTCCATCTCGTGAAATATCTCGTCCCGCTCTTCCTGGCTGGTCACGTTATCGATGGAGGGATACAAAACCCGTTCCTCTTTCATATTGTGCGAACCCAGAAGCGCGAGCAATAACTGCTCATCTTGATCAGTATCGGCATTCTGTGCCGCAACCTTATCATGAATGGCTTCGAGCAGCTGCCCGATCTGACGATGCTCCTGCCGCATCACAAAGGTCGGCCCACCTTCGGACATCCCGGTTTTTTCCTCCCACAGAGGAAACAGGAGATCTTCTTCCCACACAATATGCCGTTGAAGGCCGACCTTGAACGATTTGAACGCCTCCTTCGCCTTGGCAAAATCAGTCCGTTTCGTCGCGTGAAACGTCTTGAACAGCTCGTCCAGCTTATTGTGATCGTCTTCATAGAACGCTGTGATCGTCTTCTGCCCGCTCATGCCGTGATGCCTCCTCTGTGGTTCTGAACCGGTTCCTGCTGATGTGTGGAGCCCCACGGCCTGCCGGCCGTGGCCCCTTTTGAGTCTTCGGCGACACCTTTCCGGTTCTTTTACCATACTCGACAGCTGAATTTCGTCAGTTGGTCGCAGAACCATACTGACGTGACAGTCCGAGAGAAACGCTCTGTCTATAAAACACGACCCACTGTGGGGACTTTCAGGACCAGATTTTCTGTAGACATGTCGCAAAAGGCGACAGGAGATGATCCGCATGATGGTTTTCCCACGTTACTACTCAAGGTCTCCCTGAACTCTGAGACGTACAGCAGCTTTACAGCCGATAAATCGGCCATGGGGGCCAATGTACTCACGAAGAAACAGCCAGACCTGTTCATCAAGGAAAGGCAGGCGGGAGCAAGAATAGGTACAAAAGTCTCTATATCTTTTAAGGACCAATGCACCTACTCTTTGAAAGGTTATTTCTTGAAGGTGTACCTGGCGAATGATACGATTCGGGATGCTCCCAGAAGTAACTACATCCATAGACGCAAGGCCGGTGGGTCGGACGAGCGGCAAAGGCCTCCCTGTACGCACTTTCCCTCTGCGCTCGGAATAATAGAATAGTCAGCTCATTCGCCACTCATTGCTGTGCCAAAGCTCACTGAGCGCTTCAAGTCCCTAGTGTCGCAAGAGAAGCAAGCAACTGATGGCGCATTTCTCTTCTCTACCGCATAACGCTGATGTCTGACGGAAGACACCCGATATCACACCTTCGCCCTGCATCCATCCGGAAGCTGGCCGTTTCCATGGCGTTTGGAGCCATGATCCTCACCTTATGGGGCAACACTTTCCTTGTTGAAGCCGGTTTTCAGGAAGAACCAGTCCAGGATGACACCTCGACAATTGCCGATCTTTCCGAGATGAGCATTGACGAGTTGATGAAGGTAGAAATCGTCTCGCTGGCGAAAACACCTCGCCCCCTCTCCGAATCTGCAGCGGCGGTGTTCGTGATCAACCAGGAAGACATCCGGCGTTCAGGCGCAACCAGCATCCCGGAAGCCCTCCGCATGGCGCCCGGCATCAACGTCGCACGAATCGATTCCAATAAATGGGCCATCACCGCCCGGGGATTCAACGACCGGTATAGCTCCAAACTTCTGGTCATGATCGATGGGCGAACCATTTATACGCCGTTCTTTGCCGGTACCTACTGGGAGTTGCAAGACTATGCCCTAGAGGATATCGACCGGATCGAGGTCATCCGAGGTCCTGGCGGCTCGCTCTGGGGCGCTAACGCCGTCAATGGCGTCATCAATATCATTACGAAGAAATCACGGGATACTCAAGGCGCACTGGCCAGCCTTGCCGTCGGTTCAGAGGAAGCCATAGGCACAGTTCGTTATGGAGGCAAACTCGGCGAAGATTTCCACTTCCGCATCTTCGGGAAGGGCTTCAACCGTGACACCAGCGTCGCCACAGGAGGCGCCCATGACGACTGGGGAACCGGACGCCTCGGCATGCGAGCCGACTGGCAGATCAGCCCTTCCGACACCCTCACCATTCACGGCAACTACTTGGACGGAAGAGCCGGCGATCGCGCAACGCTGCCTCGATTAGGTGTTCCGTTCGGAACACAGATGATAGATGAAGATAATCACCTCTCCAATCATAGTGTGCTGGCCAACTGGAACCATGAGTTCGGCCACGGCTCCACTGCGCAACTTCGTTTCTACTACGACCAATATCGCCGAGACTCGCGTGCCATCGGCGAACGTATCCGCACCTACGATGTAGATTTTCAGCATCACCTACCCCTCCCCTACGGGAACAAGATCACCTGGGGCCTGGGATACCGGCTGATGACCGATCAGTTTCGGACCAGCGACGCCATCACCATGGCCCGACCGGCCCGCAAGATTCCCCTCTACAGTGCGTTTATCCAGGATGAGATCAGCCTATTTTCCAATCGAGTGTTTCTCACGCTGGGTTCTAAGTTTATCCACAATGTCTATACGGGATTCGAGGTCCAACCAAGCGGGCGGCTCCTCTGGAGAGCAACCAACGACCATTCACTCTGGCTCTCCGTCTCCCACGCCGTCAGGACACCGGATCGCTTTCGCGAGGAGGCATCCCTAAATGTTGTGGGAACTCCCTTCGGACCAATTTCCATCATCAATAATTCACGACTGGTCTCGGAACGCGTGATCGCCTATGAACTGGGGTACCGGGGACAGCTCACCAAGCAGCTCTCAGTTGATCTTGCCACCTTTTTTAATAACTACGATCGGCTCCTCGACTCCAAATCTATCTCACCCTTGACCTCGCAGCACACCAACAATCTAGAGGGTCATACGGCAGGTGTTGAGGTGGCAGCTGAATGGCAGCCGATCACATGGTGGACCCTGCGACCGGCCTTCACCTATCAACATACCCACATCTTTGGGACATCCCTCAGAAATCGGGAAGGAACGAGCCCGAATCACCAACTGTCTCTCCAGTCCCGTTTCACCTGGGAGCAGTGGGAGTTCGATACCTGGTATCGCTATGTCGAGCGGCTACCGACGCTGAACGTGCCGGGGTACCATACATTGGACGTCCGAATCGGCTGGCACCTTTCAAAGTCCCTGTCGATCGATGCGATCGGCCAGAATCTCCTGGATAAGGCTCATCCAGAGTTTCGGGCAACCAGTGGCGGAACCCAATATACCGATGTGCAACGAGCAGGGCTGGTACGGCTGACATGGCGCTACTAAGCAACCGGACAATCCGGGGTCCCGAGAGGCCGTTCTCCGATCAGGACGTCTCCCGACCTGTCAGCCCGGTATACCGAGCCACCAAGCCTTCGATCTTCCCACTGGGTTGTGCCCTGCTATGTGTCCTCTGGCTGTCATCGTCAGTTTGGGCCCAGTCGTCCGCCGAATCCATGCTCAAAGCCGCCTTTCTGTATAACTTCGCCAAATTCGTCGAGTGGCCGACTGATGCGCTGCCTGCCGAGTCCGACCCCTTTATGATCTGTGTGATCGGTGAACCGCGCATGGCTGAGGCCACCAACCGATTCGTCAAAGATAAACTGATACATGACCGAATAGTCAGGGCACGTACGCCGGACTCCATGTCGGATGTACAAAGCTGCCATCTCCTCTTTATTGATGCCTCAGCCGGACCTGTCGCCAAGAAGCTGAAACATTCCGCCATGACATTGCCCATTTTGACCGTCGGAGAATCCGATCGGTTCCTCTCTCAAGGCGGCATCATCAATCTGTTCGTTGAAGAAGGCCGAATGCGCTTTGAGATCAGTCCCCAAGCCGCCGAACGCGTGCAGCTCAAGATCAGTTCGAAGCTGCTCACGCTGGCGAAGATTACGGATGCACCGTAATGTATGAGGATATAAGGTGAATCACCCTCCGCATCGTTCGACGCTGAAGCGAAAATTGATCACCATTACGATGCTGGCCTGCGGTTGCGCCTTACTCATCGTCGTAGCGGCATTTATCTTCTATGATTTCACAACCTATCGGAAGGAATTAGCCGGTCATCTATTGACCCGCGTGAAGGTGCAGGAAGTCAACAACGCCGCGCCCCTTGCGTTCAAGGACGGTGAGACCGCCTCGGAAAACCTCGCCGCGTTGAGCGCCGACTCACACATTCTGTCTGCTGCCATCTATGATAAAGACGGTCAGGTATTTGCAGACTATCGGAGGAGTCCGGACATCTCCTTGCCACCGATCCCGTCGGATGGTTCGAGCCTCACATTCTGGAGTCATCACTTGGATGCGTCTTCCGCCATCATCCTCGAGCGAGACATCATCGGCCACATCGTGATACGGACCGACCTCACCGCACAAGAAGAACGGCTCCAATGGCTTCTCTTCATTTCAATAGCAGTGTTGGCGCTGTCCTTGGCCGTGGCCTATCTGATCGCCACACGCCTATATAAAACAATTACTGTCCCCATCGCGGACCTCACCCATACCGCTTATCGTGTTTCGCAACAGAAGGACTATACCGTTCAGGCCTTAAAACAAAACGATGACGAAATCGGACTGCTGGCGGATGGCTTCAACGACATGCTCGCACAAATCCGTGAGCGGGATCGCCAACTGACACAGACAGTACAACAGCTGCAACATGAAATCTCGGAACGTACGGAAGCGGAAGGGATGCTCGAAACTACCGCACGAAAATTGGAAGCGGTGATTCGCACGTCACCGCTCGGCATCATCTCATTGGATCGCACCGGAGAGCATGTCGTTTCATGGGGTGGAGCGGCAGAGCAGATTTTCGGATGGAGCGAGAAGGAAGTTCTCGGCAAACCGCTTCCTATTATTCCGGAATCTGACCGGGAACGATCGCTTGAGATTTTTAATGCTTCTAATCGTACAGATCTTTTCCAAGGAGTTGAACTTCGCCGGCTGCGAAAAGACGGTTCGTTGGTGGATGTGATGATGTGGGGCACGGTACTCCGCGATCCTGAGAACCATCCGATGGAGTCCGTTGCGTTTGTGGCCGACATCACTGAGCAGAAAAAGGCGGAAGCGGAACTACAGGCGTCGCTAGACCAGATCCGGCAAATGCAAAAAATGGAGGCGCTCGGGCAATTAGCCGGAGGCATTGCCCACGACTTCAACAATCTCCTCACCGCCATTCTCGGCAACGCCGACCTAGCAAACACGAAACTGTTCGTCGATCATCCCGTCCGGACGCATCTCTCTCGGATCCAAGAAGCCGGACGGCGGGCCTCCGCCTTGGTCCAGCAAATTCTGGCCTTTACACGTCAACAAGATATTTCGCGTACGATCCAGCCCATCGCTCCAACCGTGAACGAAGCCCTCACGCTTTTACGCGCGACGCTTCCTGCAGGGATCAATTTGATTCATGTTGTCGACCTCACCACACCACCGGCACTGATCAATGCGACACAAATTCATCAAGTCCTGATGAATTTGTGCACGAACTCCTGGCATGCGCTGAACGACGAACCCGGACAGATCTCCGTTGAACTGAAACCGGTCACGTTGACAGAACCGTTTCACAGTCTCCAGGCTACGCTCCCGCCGGGCCTCTACGCATGCCTGTCCGTTCAAGATACCGGGTGCGGCATGACGCCGGACACGGTGACGCGCATTTTTGATCCCTTCTTTACGACAAAGAAACCGGGCCAAGGAACCGGCTTGGGCTTGAGCGTGGTGCACGGAATCATGCAACAGCATGAAGGTGGGATTCACATAGAGAGCGTACCGGGTGTCGGAACGACCTTCTCTCTGTACTTCCCGGCAAGGCAATCTGCCTCTCTCTCCTCCGTCGGTGAAAACCCGGTCGAAGCCCTGCACCAATCAAGATCAGAGAGCGCCCGTCACCTCCTCTACCTTGATGACGAAGAGATGCTGGTGGAGTTGGTCAAGGCTCGGTTCCAATTATTGGGGTACCGGGTTACCGCCTTCACGAATCCGAAAGAGGCGCTTGAATCCGTGTCCGCAAACCCGAATGGATTTGATGTCGTGGTCACGGATTACAATATGCCGGAAATGTCAGGCTTGGAAGTCGCTCGCCGTGTGTCGGCCATTCGCGACACCTTACCCGTGATCTTGGTTTCCGGGTATCTGACACCGGAAAATCACGCTGCCGCGCTCGCCGCACATATCAAAGATATCGTCTATAAGCCCACGATGCTCCGAGAATTGGAACCGACCATCTGTCGTCTCCTTGTCGAATCCGAACAGACCTCGCACTGACCTCTCGACTGCGTTCCTTCCTACTTTTGTCCCTATAGCCGACGGCGATGAGGCAACAACCATGCTCATCGCCGTCACCCGTACCCCCTTGACTCAGAGCCGCATCGAGAACATCGTCATCTCAATGCTGATGTTGCTGCCCACCGCCGCTTCCGCTTCCATGACTACCGCCCTGTCCATGTCCGCCGCCGCCCATCATCCCACCGTGTCCCGCTCCGCCTCCATGTCTGCCTCCACTCTTCATATGTTCGAGATGAGCACGATCCTTCTCACGTTGCTCCGGGGTCAAAAGCGCCGTTGCATCACGCTTGCTCTTGATATCTGCGATGAGGTGGGCACCTTCCGCTTTTTTCAACTGCTCGGCCTTTGTCTCAATGGCTGAGAAATCACTCTGTTCATCTTCGATCAGCGCCTGCAGCTCAAGTTGGGCGATCTTAATGTCGGCCTCCAACCTCACATCGGCCCGTTTGAAATCGAGCTGCATGGATTTTAATTCGGCTGTTTGCTCCGCCGTCAGACCGATCTCCTTGGCATGTGTGAGCAAATGTTTCAGGTACTGTTCGCTCTGGTCTTTCTGATCACCCTTGTCATGGCCACCCTTCGCATGCCCATGCATCATGTGCATATCACACGCCTCAGCCATATTGGGGACGGCTGCCATCGCCATGATCAATCCAATTCCGACAAGTCCACAGCACCAATCTCGCTTCACTTGTGTCATCGTCAACACCTCCCACATAAGATCATCGCTCCTTTCGACAGAGCCTTCCCTGACCATCTTCATGACGCCGCACGATGTTCACTCAGGCGCCGGAATTGCAATCAGCACGCCGCCCAGCACGTCATTCAGCTTGTAGATATGCTTCGCGTTGCGGGGATCGGCATTGTGACAGCTGACGCAACTTTCGGAAACAGCATGGTCTGCATAAACCGCATAGAAATACCGATCGTCTCCCTCCTTCACCAATCCTTTGTAGGGCTGCTCAGGATGAGCCATGATCGCCTCAAGCGCCCGACGCTCAAATTCCGTTCGAGGCGCATTCTGCGCATTGAGCGGTTTGAGACCGATCAACCGATACCGTACGGGACTCCCTGTCAGCTCGGCCAATCCCGCCGACTCCTGCACAAACTGCGCCGGAAGAGGCAACGCACTTTCTGAACGCCATTGTTCTGATGATGCGATCACCCCTCTCCGTTGCATCCGATCTACCACATGAACCGTGTAAAATGTCCTGTCGGCTGCGAGTACGGAATGTAAATAGTCCACGACGGTTTCAAGCGGAACAGTACCCGCCGATTCTTTCTTCGCATATCCAGCCTCCCATCCCCCGAATACCCCCAGTATAATGCTCAATCCTCCGATCAGCCACTTGTGTAATGACATGGCATCCTCCTTCCATCTAGTTTCCCCGGCCCAAAGATCGATGCAAGACGATGCAGAACGGCATAGAAACCTCTCACCCTTGCTGATGCCCTATGGAACAGAAATGTTTCCTTTCTTGAAGATCATCCTCGGCGCCTGCAGCTCGCCCATCTCAAAGGCGACAAGCTCCCATCCTCCTTGCCCGTACTCATCAAGGGCGGATTGGATGCTGAGCGTGTCAGGTGGAACTTCTATGACTCGATACTCAAACCGAGGTTGCGGTGGAGAGGGCTGCGACACGACCGAACTGACCTTCACAACACCAATCAGCATCATCACGAGTACCACGGTTCCGAACACGAATCGGCGCGACATGATCACCTCTTTCATCAACTCGTTGATTCCCCGGATCAGATACAGTCAACGATGCTGTTTTCCGCACGAACCCACACAATCACTCTGAACTCACGGGGTACCGTCTTCTCATCCGACTTGGTCATACATAGATCTGAACTGCAAAGCCCCCGAGGTGGGAAGGGTTCGACAAAATGGACGGGAAGACTCCCGCACCAAGAGACAAGTGCTATGGACGTGCGATTCTGATGCCGTCACACCGAACAGGGCAACGGCATCCATTGAAACAAGGACTTACGATTATCCGGTGGGGATTGATCGATGCTGGTGTGATGCAGGAATACTCAGTTCGTTCTTTCAAGATGGGGCAAAACGCTACCTCTACTCAGACATCCCTCCTCCTTGTCCCCGGTGGTGCATATCATCCATCCCACCTCCAGGCCCCATCATGGGCCCCATGCCTTTTCCGTGCCCCATCCCCTGCCGTCCATGCATGCCGGCAAATGTGCGTTCGTACTGGATGACGCTCCAGATCTCATCATCGGACAAGACCGGTCCGAACCCGACCATAGCCGTACCGGGGGAACCATGCTTGATCACCCAGAAAATCTCTCCCTCCGTGCGATGGCGCCAGAATCCATGGTGTCGAAAATTACGAGGCGAGGGGTTTAACTGGGCAGCCCCGGGACCGTTCCCGCCCCCGTCTATTCCATGACAATTGACACAGGTCCCTTTACCTTCATAGAGAGCCTTACCTTTTTCAACAATGTCCGGCGAACCCGGCAAGGGACTCTTGAGCGCACGGGCTTCGGCCAGTTTGTCGGCAGGAACCAACGGCTGCATCATATGCCGTTCCGCGAAGGTGGGAGACACGGACAATATAAGCACTGCACCGAGCAGGATAAATTGACGTGGCCTCATCGTTATGCGCCTCCTTTTATTCTTCTCCTCCGAATGATCGAACATAGCGCAGCACTTGCCAGGCCTCTTCTTCCGTCAAAATCAGCGGGATAAACGGCGCCATGGCTGTCCCCTTGCTCCCGTTCTTCAAAATCCAGAACAGTTCTCCATCGGTCCTCGCGGCCTGCCACTCTTTATCGGTAAAATTTCTCGGTAAAGGGCCCTTTAGAATACCCGGTTCGATGTCGCTGCCGAATCCTTTACCGTCTTTTCCGTGGCAGGTAACACAGAAGGCTTTGCCGTGGAAGAGTTCCCTCCCCTTTGCTCTCGTCTCATCCGTAGCCGGAA
>JAOUPN010000062.1 GCA_029879905.1 Nitrospira sp.
CTGAAAAAGTACCGCGAGAAGGGCCCTAAGAAAGGGTAGGGGGCAAGAAAAGAGAGGAGTGCCCGGCAAACCTCCGTGCTTTCCAGGTTCAGGGCAGTCAATACTTCTTGAAACGAAGGAAAAAAAATGAGAAACTGAGCGTCACTATATCCGACAGGACCGTGATAATCGACAGGGAAGCTAATTTAAAAGCTTGCTTAAGTCTTCAGTCAGGGGTTATCAGTTCAGGTAAGAACATTCACTAAAATGGGGGAAGCATGTCACAGAAGAGTTCAGACGAAAGCCAACAGACTGTTGATCAGATGCTAACCGAACTCAGAGGGTCAGCAGGAGGCGACACTGTGTCTGATCTTATGGATGTCTATGAATCGATTGAGAGGTCTTACCGTGCAGCTGCTATGGTCAGTGAAGGACATCCAAGCGTCTCCTACTCCACAAATGGGTGATGCATGCCTACCTGGGGGGAAATTCTCAAAGAGGTCAATGTAAGCGTCAAGGAGCGGAGGACTCAAGGGTTAGGGCCGGATCTCGACGGTATTCGCCTGAAATACTTACAAAGACTTCATCAGTTGACCGGCAGGGCAGTTATCTCCTACATGAGTGGATGGCAGCAGGGAAAGAATGGAATATCTCTGTCTGTAGAAGGGCAGGATGTCCATGGCCTCATGGAGTGCTGCTACCAAGTTAAGTCCAGGGAGCTGGACTTAATTCTTCACAGCCCAGGAGGATCTCCAGAAGCAGCCGAACAGATGATTGAGTACCTCCGGACACAGTTTGATCACATTCGAGCAATTGTCCCCTTGCAGGCTAAATCAGCGGCTACAATGATGGCCTTAGGTTGTGACGAGATCTTGCTTGGTCACCATTCTGAGCTTGGGCCAATCGATCCTCAAATTTTAGTCTTTGTACCTGAGGGGCGCCGCTATGCTCCAGCCCACGCCATTATGCGGGACTTCGAACGAGCCAAGAAGGAATGTAAAGACGACGTGGGGAGCCTGCCAGCCTGGACACCTATCCTTCGTTCCTATGCTGGAGGTCTTATCGAGTTTTGTCATCAGCAGGTCTTGCTATCCATGGAGGTCGTGGAAAACTGGCTTGTCCGATATATGCTGGCACACCATGATCTAGGAATTCCCGAGGCTGAGCGAAGGCCTAAGGCTAGGTCGATTGCGGAATGGTTTGGATCAGAAGAAACTTACGATAAGTTCCACACTCATGGCCGTCCCTTACGACAGCCTGAACTCAAGGAGGTTGGGCTACGCGTGAGACGGCTAGAAGATGATAACGATCTCCAGGACGCCGTTTTGAGTGTCATGCATGCGAACGAGATTACTTTTAGCAATGGCAATGCGCTAAAAATCATCGAGAACCACGAAGGACGTAGAAAGGTAGTAATTCAGCACAATGTTGTTCTAGCTCAAGAGCCGGACTCAATCCCCGCACGACCAGGTAAGCCAATGAATCGAAAAGACAGGCGAGCCGCCGGACGCGGTAAACGATAGACCTATTCCATCTTCCGCACCTTAAGGGTTAATAACGTATCCCGCTCATTTCATCCAGCTCTGATCCTGGAGCGGATCCTGACCCATCGGATGTTTCAGATAATGACGCATGATCGTTGAGCCTTGAATCGCCGAGAGCATCACATCCGGCCGCTTGCCATGCCAACAGCGCAGTTGGGGCGTATCGACCGTACCGAATAATCGGCACATCAACGGACGATGCTTGTAGATTGTGCAGCCGTGGCTTGAGGCATATTGACACCGCAGCCCTGTAAATGGCCTCGCCTCGATTTGTGACAGCTCGACCACAGTGAACGGCACAGGCCCACAACAGTCCGTACATCCCTCACGGCATTGGAACGAAGGGATACGCTCGTACTGTTTCTGAATCTGTAGCAAGACCGTGTTCACCATGCACCTCCATACATCACATCATTGATTGCGCTCAGATGCGTGTCCTATATAGGACACGCATCTTGTAAGTCGTTGTAAAACCTCATGACTCATCGGAAGGTTCTAAGGGCTTATCTTGTTGATTTTCCTCATCTTTCTCCGTCCTCTCAAGGCTTAAACACGGGTTCGAATCCCGTTGGGACCACCAAACTTTCTCCCGCCGTTCCAATGAGTTAGCGACTTTCTGCTGAGCAATTTCCTCGCCCGTCTGTTTTCCATAGGACAAACCATAGGACAAAAGCGCGGTGTTGAGGAGAGTCACGGCTTCACGGAGCTGCTGGTCCCAACCGTATCCGCCGTGTGAATAGGCGGCTGTCATCGATTCCCCGCCGAGCTGATCATTGCCGAGTCCACGCAGGCGATGCCCCAACAAGGCCGCCCGGACTTCCAGCGGAACGCCGAGGTTCTGGAGCCAGGTGGCGAAGGTATGGCGGAGGTCATGGAAGTGGAGATCAGCCACTTTGGCCTCGGCACTCAATCGCTGCCAATAGACGCTAAACGCGGCCGGAGTCCATCGCCTGAAGATTCGTCCATCCACATGGACGATCTCGCTGCGTAGGGCCGCGTAGGCGGCAGAATTGAGGGGTATTTCGCGGGGTGTCTGCTTGAGACGGCTTCGGGACGGGGGAAGGATCAACCACCAGCCGTCATCCCGCCGTCGCATCCAGATTCGATCGATTTCCAGGATCTTGGCTTCCCGGAGTCCGGTATTGAGCGCGACGGTCACGATTCGCCAAAACTCCGAGGGATCGTATTCGTGCGCCGCAAGTTTTTTGAGGCTTCGCGTATCTGCCTTAGCCCTGATCGTTTTCAATTCTTCTGTAGTCGCCACACGCTCACGGGTGGCCACGTCGGGCAGCTCCACCCGCTTCAACCGATTTTTGTCCAGCTTGTCGAAGTCGACAGCCAGATTCAGGATCCGCATCAGCACGTTCCATTCACGCCTGATCGTCCAAGGCGCGGCCTTAGCGGCAAGTCGGGCGGTAATGTAGGCCAGGCCGTCTTCTGCTCGCAGAGAGTCCAGCCGGCGCTCACCGAAGCGAGGCAGCAAGTGTGTCTCGATGATCGATTCTGGCCTAGCCAGGTCAAACCGTTTCTTCACGCGCATGGTCTGCCAGTAGAGTGGCAGAAAGTCCTTGAAGGCAATCGATACTGATCGAGGCGCGTCATCCGGATCGCCCCGTTGAATCTTGGCGATCATCTGGATGGCTGCTTCCTCGGCCTGTTCTTTCGTGAGGTTGTAGCCGAGCAGGGGACGGTACCGTACGCCTTTCCAGCGGAAGTACAGATCGAAGGCGAGGCCCTTCTTGGTCGGTCTCTTGCTGATCGTATAGGCCATACAGGTCTCAGCGGTAACGGGGATTGCGATGGTAGACGGCCGGGCCCTGAATGTCTAGCCCGTCGCCTGCCGGCACTGCGCATAGAGTCACCGAGTCTTCACCCGAGCTGGGAGACTCGACAAACGGGGAGGCGGACCTCACGATTGGGACAGGCTCAATCCGGCCGGAACGCACCCAGGCCTCTAGCTCATCCTGATCAAACAACAGCGTCCGCGAGCCTGGCCGCCGATACCGAGGAATGTCCTTCCGCTGGTACAACGACGACCGCGACATCCGGAGAAACTGCGCGGCTTCATACAGGGTCAACGGTCTCATGCATTACCGCCAAGCATCATGACATCGCCCCAATGTGCCGCAAGGCCGACGGCTGATGGCCGGTGACCGCCAGGGCGATCTGCCGACCGTCGAGCATGACATGCGTGTGGATCTCCTGCTTCCCACCCCCACCTAGGCCCAACGTCTCGCGCATGAAGGCTGCGCCGCGTTTGTTGAGGGGAATCACGGCTTCAGAACTGCCGGCTTCGCCGATCAGCCCCATGGTCGGACCGGTGGCAATGCCGCCGTCGGCAAAGGCAAAAGCGGCGATGGCCCCAATCGCGGCGCCAATTAGGGCGACAGCCGCCCAAACGGGAACCGAAAACGGGATACCGAAGATGGAGACATCAAGCGCCGCCCCAATTCCTGAGAGAAAGGTGATCACGGCTTTGCCGACTGCAATCATCGCTGGCAAGACGGTCTCGATGATAAATCCCTTGACTGCGGCGAAGACCGTCGCAAACATGCCGTGAATGGCTGCCATCGCTGCCCCCCAGATAGTTGTCGTCGTTCCGGCTGCTGCCGCGTCACTGGCCACAACCGCAGCATTCTTCGCCGTATTAATCCCTACCACAGCGGACGCCGTGGCAGTCTCTAATCCAATTCTATGGGCGGACTGTAACGCCCAGAGCCCGGCCGCCTGCACGCCGTGAGTCAAGATCCCTTGTAATAGCGTCGCCGCGGTCTGTTTGCCGATCTGTTCCATCGCCTGGCCAAAGTTCTCGAAATTCACGATGGCCTGTGCAATCCCACTCGTCCACCCTGAGACGATCATGCCGACAGAAAAGGTGTTCGATGCCACGATCGTCTGGAGCTGCTGTTCCCAGATCGTAGGGAATTCCTGAATGGCCTGGCGCCGGCGGGTCTCTAATTCAGTGTCCAGATTCAGCAGCGCTGCGTTCTTCTGTACCTCATTGAAAATGGTTTCCTCGATTGTCTGCTTCTCAAGTGCGCCTTCGGCTTCAATTAACTGCATCCGCACACGTCGCGCAGCTGCGGACGCACCGAGCATCCCCGCTTCCGACTGAAAGAGCGCCTGCTGTGCTGCGTCGACGGTCCTTGACCGTTCCGCAGCCATCACCAGCACATCGTTACGGTGTTCCCACGCTGTCGTCGCAGCTCTGATCGTCGCCTCGGCCTGAGTCTGGTTTTGGCTGTAGAGGTGAATGGCGTCGTCTCGCGAGAGTTCAGGCATGAGATTCGTGAGGTTCCGAATAGCCGCTTCCTTCTTTTCGATCGCCTCAATAAACGGACCGGTCGTAGGCACCTTTGACAGTTCAAGATTCAAGAGGCGCACACGCTCCTGCTCTTCAACCATGAGGCCGAAGGCTTGATTCCGCTCGTAATTTTCTCGCTGGATTATTTCCAATGTGACACGCCCGAGCGCCTCCTGCGCTTTCCCAGCATGCTCAGCAGCTTTCCAGGCCTCGATATGCGTTCGTCGAAGTCGGAGTCCGGCCTCTACCTGCTGCTCTTGATTGTCGAGCGTAAACGCCGCCACATGTGCATCCTGTGGCCCACCAGGAGATATCCCTCCTCCTCCCGGCGGCATCTGCGCAGCGCGCGTTGCTGCCAGTGCCCCAGCCATTCCAGGGCTGAACGAACTGATCACCGGATGTTCCTTCTTGACCTGTTCCAGAGCGGTCGCATAGTTCTGCGTGATACGGGTTAAAGTGGCGATGCCCTCCGTGACCGCATCGATGCCCGATGTGACCGACGAGGCGAACGTGGCGGCGAACTGCTGCTGCAACCCTTGGAGCGCCACCCCCATCCGAGCTGAGGCATCGGCAGCACCTTCGAGAGCCGAAACCTGTTCAGTTGAAAGCACAACGCCGAACCGCTGAGCGGACTTGGCTGATTTGTCGAACGCCGCCGAGCCTCGATTCAGCACGGGAATGAGATGCAGCCCCGACTCCCCAAACAGTTCGATCGCTAAGTGGGATTTCTCGATTCCATCAGGCATGGCTGCAAAGCGATCTGCCACCGCTCGGATCACATCCTCGGTCGAACCGAGTTGTGTGATGGAGATCCCCATGTCCTCAAACATGGTTGCGGCTGCACTCGCGGGATTCCGTGCCTCGGTGACATGCTTTGTGAGCTTGCGCATCCCCTGTGTGAGTGCACCGGCCTCAAAATTGTTCTCGGCCATGACGACGGAGAGGCGTTGGATCGATTGCAACGCAATACCGGTTTTCTGGCTGAGACGATGGAGTTCCTCAACCTGGTCCCCAGCCCGAGTCGCCATCACTACAGCCGCTGCAGCTGCCGTCGCGAGGCCGCCGGCCAACACACCAGCCGCAGAAGCCCCGCCGCGAGCAAGACCGGTGAACGCCTCCAAGGATCGATTCATCCCGCCGCCGAGTGACGCTCCTGCTCGGTCCGCGCTTCGCGTAAACGCATCCATGCGCTTCTGCACACTGTCGAGCGTGCGCATCATCGGATTTGCATCAGCGACGAGTTTAAGCACGAGGCTGTTCGACATAACGGCTCCTTTCCGGATTGCCCTCAGGCTTAATCAAAAAATTTGGCGATGCCCGGCAGATCAGTCTGGTTGTTGTCCGGCAATCGCTTAACCCGTCCATGCGAGACCGGCGAGGCCCCGAGCTCGGTCAAGGCTTTGTGGTAAGCCGCGCGAGCGGTATCCCGCACACGCACTTCCGGCCGCATGCGAATAATCGGTCCTGACTCACCGCAAGTCTCATACGTCAGGCCCTTTTCCTGAATCACCTTGTCGGCGCTCACCAATTGCGAGAAGGCATTCACGGCGCAGAGCAACATGCCGCGTGAGGCCGCGCACAGGATCGGTGCGAGATCCTGAGTCAGACGGTCCCACTCCGCCGAGGCCAGCGGATCTAGATTGTCCGGCTTGGGAACATCCTCCAGTACAAACGGGTCACCGGTCTGAGGCACCGGCCGCTTGGAGGCGTTTCCCTGCAAGAGTTTCAGGGCGATGTCTTTTGGTTTTCGGCCTTTCATGAGTCCCTCAGTAACGGATTGGCGACACTGCACCCAAGCGCCCCACAGAGCGAGGCATAACTCGCACTCAAATCCTTATCCACGGTACGCAGGAGATCGGGTGCCGAGATGCCCAGCTGGCGCGCCAAATTTCCCACGGCCCAGCCATAGCGATAGGCTTGAGCGGCTGCGGTCAGCAGGAGCGTTTCATGGTGCAGGGACATCGTTCTTGGTCGTCCTTGGCGCTCCGTCACCAGCCGATCCCACTCGCGACCGGCAATCTCGTCCAAGTCTGTCGGCTTCGTTGGACTTTCGGAGACATGGGGAGAAGTCGACGGAGAATGGTGGAAGTTCTCTGTGTGTTCAGAGGGCCCTGTTGGGTTTTTCTCACTCATTGCTCTTTACCCCCAGGGGGAAAAATAATTCCAATTTCGCGGCGACACACACTGAGGGAAGACAGTCGGTCTAGACCCAAAAACTGTAGAGATTTCATCCCCCTACCCCCTTCCGGTACGTATGCCGGTCTCTTTTTCCAACGGCGGCAACGGGTTCTCGATCTGCAACCCTGCGCGAATGCTCGCCGCCTCGTCGAGCGTCACCAGCCCGTTCATCTCACTCACGTCAATCAAGCGCATCACCTCGTCAAACGCGGGATGGAGATTCAGACCGACGAGATGCTGGTAGGGCGTCCGGCCCTCTGTCGGCATCGCTTTGTATACGTCTTCCATGGCGCTCACCGCATGGCAGGTAGCCCGCAGCAATGCCAGCAACTGCCGTGCAACAAATCGCGGCACCGCCGGGTCTTGCTGCCTGTCCGGCTCCTGTACCACTGGCTTCACCTTTCGTCGAATGCGAAACATCACGTACCTCTCAAGATCTAACGATCCACTCTCACCACACATTCAAGCAGGACAACGAGGGAGAATAGCGGCCTCCCATGTAGCGCGACATATAGCGCATCATCAAACGCGCATCCGGCTGAACGGGTCGGGAACGAGAGACGGCGTCGAACGACCAATATGTAGCGTCAAATGGAGACGCTTGCGACCATGGCCGAACAGCCCGTCCCGACATAAGCGCGTGAACCCGTTGTTCGATCAGACGCTGACGAAGGATCAACCGACGCGATTGATCGGGGTCATAGACCTGCGCACGGCTGGCTGCCTGCTTGACAGCGCGTGCAAGTCTAAGCAGCATCGTCACATCATCATGTGGCATACAAACCTCCTCGTCTCAGGCTCCGCAGATTAGAGACCGTTTTGCAGCACCAGTGGCGGACCTGGTGCGACATCTGCCGGCCGAGGATCCAACACCGCATCGATCAATTCATATCGCGCTAACTGCTCCACCTCTTCGGCCGTTACGAAGCCCGCTACACGAGCTTCCTCACTGCCTACCGCAAGCAGACGGGCAAACGCGCGATCGTCTACAACACCCAACATCCCACGGAAGTGCAGCTTCGAGACGTCATACCCACTGTACGCAATGCCGTGAGCGAGTCCGTTGACACATGCACTCCACTCACAGGCACTTGCGAGAGAGTTGAGATACCGCCGAACCTGATACTTCAGCAACCGATGAACTCGCTTACCGAGATCCGTATGCTGCTGCGCACTATCCATGTGAGGATCGAACGACAACCAGGTTTCGGTGTCAGCCTGACCGCGCGCGGTCAACGTGATCAACACGCGGCCGCTGTCATCCGGGAAGGAATCAATGCGCTCAATATGCGAGGCATCGTTCGACATCATCCCTCCTTTGCCACGATCCGCCCTAAGCCAGCCGCTGCACGTGCCTCCGCAATGGATAGAGGCAAGAGCAACGTCTCTCCTGGTTGGAAGTCGCTATGATATCTGTTGACGCTCGGAGAAACGTCCGAGCGTTCTTCAGCAAAGACCCAATGCACGGATGTTTCGAACGTCACGTGGTCGATACGTGTATCCATGGCCGTATACCCCTTCTTCGTGAATGATAGGCCTACGCACTCTCCAAGCTTGCCGGAATCGTGCCGTCCACGATTTGCCGAAGCTCCTCAGCGGAAATCATGTTCTGCTCGCGCAGATCCCTGAGCATGGATTGCCAGTTCGACTGCACATCACTGATGCCCCCCCAATCGCCAAGGAAACGAAGTAGGCTTTTCCCCCTGGTGTCATATCCGAGTCCGATCGTGCGAGACACCAGCGCCGACTGCTCCCCCTCCAAGCGATGCAACGCAAGCGCCCCGGCCAGCGTGCGACGTACAGCAAGCCGAAAGGCAGGTGCGATGGCAGCATGGGCGTCGACCGAGTGGCGTCCTCGGCACCCTTGAAGATCAAACTCAATTCGTTCCACCGCCCGACGCAGTGCGTCGATCTCGCGATCGAACCGCACCAGCTCGCGCTGTCGATCGACCACCTCAGCATCAAATTCGTACGCCGGATTCTTGCAAAGCTGGTCAGCGGCCGCATCGACCAAATATCGAGGCGGCAGCTGCTCGGCTACCTGCTGGCGTGCAGCCTGGGTTTCGCTCAGTCGGTGCTGCAGCTGTGCACGCTTCTCAAGTAGCGCGGCAAAATCCGGCTGACGGTCCAACGGCACCAGCCCAACCGACGAGCGCGAGGCCTCGGCCTTCTTGCCTTTCAGAATTTTGAGCAGACCAGCTGCCGCACGAGCCTCGGCAACGAACCGAGGGAGCGACACGATCATGCCTTCGGTATAGCTGAAAAACTCTCCGCTCCAGGCGACCAGGTTTTCACAATCGACATACTCGTCAACCGGTGAGTCGATGACTGTCTGTGCGTGACTCGCTGACATAGCTACGTCCTCCTCTCGTGTTCAGTGTGCCAGTGCTGGCTACCGCTAGCGCCTTAGGCGCGAGATCGGCAGCCGCATCCGACATCGGGCTGACGTAACGACGAAACGTGCCCGATCCGCAGTGCTTTCCTGAGCACTGTTGCAACCCGGGGGATATATTTATATCCCCCGGGGAACAACACCTTGACTGCAACGATCCACCGTTGCAGCAGTTTCCCTTGATGGCGCGCGCACTTACGTATGGCGTGCAACGGTTGCAACAATTGCTGCAACGATCCCGCTGCAACGATTGCAACGAAGTCTGCAACGATCTGTGCACCGATGCAGAATGTCCGACTGACCGTTGCAGCAATTCGCGTGTGAAACCAAAGGCTTCCGTGCGACTGCAACGGATGCAACGGTGTCTGCACCGATCCGGCCCGTTCTCCGTTCCATGCAACTGAACTTCGGATTATGGGCGCGTCAAGCAGGTCCATTTCGCCTCCCGTCCATCGCCGATCGTGTGCCACTTCCGTCCGTTGTCACGTGAGAGCGTACTCTTCACTGTCGTAACCGGGGCCTCCAGGGCTTCAGCAATTTCTCGCGCGGTATAGAGCCCACCGTCTTTTTCCAGGAACATCCGAATGCGGTTCGCAATCGGCAGCCCTTTGGCCAGCTCAAGCGTCTCGGCCAAGTCGCACGGTTCATAGCGAAGCGTCGAACTATCGGCGTTTTGGCGCACGCGCAAGCCGATCGGCGGATGCAACCGGCTCAAGTTCGACTTCTTGTGAAAGAGTCCGAGCACGGACTCATCCGCGCCGACCTCTTGTTCCTTCTTCAGTTCCCACGTGGACCGCGCAAAGTTCTTGAAGAACACCGAGCCGTAGATGCTCGATTCTTGCTGCTGCTCAGTGACCTTCGGAATATGGGCCAGCACCAGCGCGCCGACGTTGAGCATCCGGAGTGCGCGGAAGGCCTTCGTGGCGGCCTCTGCCGAAGCATCCCCACACGTGGCTGGCGCCAAACTGTCGAGTACGAGGAAGTCGATCCGATCCGATTGCACGCGGCGCAGCAGGGTGGGCACAATGTTCCAGATCGGTTCCGTATGGCTCTGGTAGCGAATCTCCGCGTTCGCCAATTGCGGATGGCACGCGCTGATGGCCTGCATCCGTCGCACGTGCACCTCATAGCTGTCCTCGTAATCCAGGTACAGCACCCGCCCACGAATGGCGCTGAGTCCGGCCACCGTTTCGCCGCGCGAGATGAGCATGGCGCACAGCAGCGCGAGTGAACTCTTGCCGAGCCCGCCGTCGCCGTAGAGAATTGTGGGCTTCTTGGCGAGAACGAGGGGATTCAGTTGATAGCTCAGCGACTCAACCGGCGTGTCGATATTCAGGATATGCAGGGGCTCGCCTTCACGGTACCGGCGCAGCACCAGCACCGCCGTGGTTTCAATCAACATGGTCCACTCAGCCAGTTTTAACCGACTGCCGTACTCGTGCACCTTCTTCGCGATGCGACTCTTGTCACCGTTCAGGTTGAGGCGCTGGCCTTCGCACAGCGTCTTGTCTCCATCGATCACCGTGAACTCCGCATAGATCCCTGCCGACTGGCGCGTGATATACTCAACCAAAAAACGGACGTTGCGTTCAGACCAACTCACGCTGTACCCATTCCCGAGATCGACAAGTTCAGCGGGTTGCGACATCGAGCCCTCTCGGCATGAGGTGATTCGCTGTAGGTCGCTTCAGCAATTGTCGCAGTCGGGCAACTTCAATTTTCAGCGTTTCAAACTCAGTGCGAAGTTGATGGAGTTCGGCGCGGGTTTCATCAAGTTCATCGGTATACACAGAAAATTCGTCGGGCAAGCGACACCCGTTGCTGAGGTACTTTGCGAACTCGTGGTCGGGCAGAGAATTGATGTAGGCAAGTGATGGCCGTCGGGGATGATGGCGACGACGATACCCCACACGATACGGCCGCTGGCGCGTCTCAGAGACGAACTGATCAGACATGCTGTAGTCGTAGATATCACTAGCTTCACCCACCTGATTCATCGATCTAGCTTTTCCTCCTTTGTAGATCGCCGTGAGTTTGAAGCGATAAACTCCTCAACATCCTGTGGCTTGTACCTAACGAAGTGGCCGACCTTCACGAAAGGCAATCCAAAACCGCGCACACGCCAATGTGCGAGTGTCCCCACACTGATACCTAGTATCTGAGCTACTTTGGTTTGAGAAAGAAGCATGGCATCTCCAATTTCAACAACTGGAGACGGTGATACCACAACGAGCGAATAACCTATCCTGAGAGAAGAACAAAGACCGGTACTTCTATGGTTAGGTAAAGATAGGAGGGCTATCGAGGTGTCTCTTGATAGAGGTTACACTGAGCGTTCCAATCTTTCCCCCTCTGAGCGCATCACTGATGAATTGCAGCTTCTGGTCAGATAAGCTTTTAGGGTCTTCTCCTCCATATGGCTTGTAGTATAGGTCGAAGAGATTGGCCAAATGGTCGACAACCGCCTTAAGTGCGCGGTGCGTTTTGCCATGCCTACTCTCGTTCTCTCTCAGTCTTTTATGGGCAGCATTGACTGCCCTCAACATGCGTGCGGCATCGTTCTGAAAGCGACATAGCCTCTTAAGATCCTTGAAGTTTGCCGCATCAAGAAGAATGTCGTTGTGTGCATCCTTTGAGAGGTCTCTCAATTGACGTACGACTCTTCTGCAATTTTCAGATAGTGGCTTTAATTCTGCGGCTCTGGCCGCTGGCCGGGGCCTATCATCAAGTTCCTCTTTCCAGCAAGGATGCATTCCGATGGCAAATTCAATGCTCTCGCTTATTTGAGTCTTGATTTCCGCTGCTTCATCTTCTCGGTTAAGTTCGTCAAGCAATTCTTCCCGAACCGATGCTGATAGTCGGGTGGGGACAACTTGAGCGCCAGCGGGTTTCTTTTCGCGTGGTTTTGGCTTGGCTGGCCGTGGCATGCCCCCTCCTGTGGGGTTCCTGGTGAGGAACGGGGCGCGGGCGCCAGGAAACGCCCGCCGGTCGGTTCATGAGGCCAACCGTTGCCCCTTGTGATCGATGTTAAAACCGTACCGCGTCGGGTCCCGAAGATCAACCCTGAACCGGCGTTCTTAGGCCGTCGGAGGCTGGTCGGTTCCCCTTGAACACTTCGCGTGCAATATGTTCGATCACCCGTAGCCTGTGATTCACCATCTCAAACACGGTAGGAAAAATATCGTTACCTTCGGTACAGTACAGCTCATCTGCCGTCTGCACGACGGCTTGCGCCGCTGAGATGTTGTCTAAGAGCGTCTTCGGCGTGGCCTCTACAGATATTGGTCGGATAACCATCATTCACCGTCCTTTCGTGTTGTGGGTCGTCGTGATCCGCCGATCACCTCTGAACCGGCTGAGGCTCTTCCTGCGCGACGGACTCGTCGCAGCGCGTCATCACCACGCGTGCCAAGAACGCCGTAGGTTCGTCAGCCTGCCTCCGTCGCTTCACCATGTTGCGACGCGTCCATCTGCTCCATAGCAGCCTGAAGCCTCTCGTGAACGCTCGTGAGCTGCGCATCGAGCAATTCACAGAATCCGACGAAGGTCTCTCCATCGCACGGATCGCGATCCGTACTCATCACAGTACCGACTTTCACGACGCTGAGGACCTTGCGGAGATCCTCTACGGCATCAACAATCAGGTCTGAATTGCTCGTTCCGCTGGATGTGGTAGGCATCCGTCACCATCCCTTCGTGCTGTGGAAGCGCTGTCGCGTTGGCGAACATCTCCTGCATCAGGCCGACATAGCTGGCCAGTTCAGTGCCCTCCTCTAAATCGCTCTGCACGTCTTCCACCGTGAGACGGACGAGGTTGGCATCAACATGTTCACGGTTCTCTGCCGCGAGGCCCAAGAGCGCTAACCTCTTTTTGCACTGCTCTAGAATATGCAGAGCTGTGCCCCCAATCTCTGCCAGGTACGTGAGTCCGAATATGTTCGCATGTGTTACGTCGCGCACGACGCCGTGTTGATCTCGCAACAGGATCCGGCCTTGCAGCATCACGCACGGCTGATTGTTCTGTTTGCTCTCCATCACTCACCGTCCTTTCTGGGCTCCTGTAGCAGTGCCCGGCATTTTAGGATGACGGATTGAGCATGCTGGTAATAGAGCCCCAGATTCACCCCAATATAGCTTTGCTCAGATGTCGCATCTTCGATGCTACGATCGATCACGTCTTTGACCGTCACCAGACTGAGTTCGAGTTCATTCACCAGATCGTTGAGCGTCTCCAACGGGCGATCACGAAGAAGGCTGCAGACATCAGACTGTGGCACCATCGTTCACCGTCCTTTCTTCGGATCAGCGTCCGCCTTCAGCGCATCGTGCTCTCGCTGCTTCAGCTCATCAATCATCACGGGCAACGCATCCGTCAGATTCTCTACCCGCTCATTGAGCGACCGGATAAACGCATGCACTGCCGCTGCCTCGATCGTGGCACGAGGCTCTGTGGTGAGACTGGCTGCGAATGTGACCAGATGTTGTGCATCGGCAAGATCGGCGAGGATTTCCTCAAATAGCCCATCAATACTGAGCTGTGCATACGGCCTGGGACTCTCTACCTGTATAGTCGTCATGGCATCCCTCCTTGGTTAAACGATCATTCCGTCTGCTCTGTCTTCGTCACACCCGCCCGATTCCACGGCGGCTGTAAGGTTCGAATCCATTCGCGCTCTACGCGCAATAACTCTGACTCCGGCACCGGGAGAAAGAGCACCCGATCCCACCGCCGTCCATGGTCGCTGTGCTGCGCCAGCCGGGCAGCTAAGTTGCGGCTCTGGCCGACGTAGCGCACCATCTCGTCCTCGACCAAGAAATAGACACAGGGCACCTGGTCGAGGCCTGGCCATTCGCGCAGCCGATCGCACACCAGCGTGAGGGCCATCGGCACCTCGCGTGACACAGGCATGGCCACCACCGGCCGCAGATCCAGCGGCAACGGGGCACCGGGACATTCCAGAGTTAAATGTTCCCGCACATAGGCCTTGAGCATCGGCGGATAAAAGAGCGGCTCTCCACCATCGATCCGAAAATGCGGCAGCACCTGAGCCCGGCTCAACTCCAGAATGCGTTCGGCCGGCAGGCGCACCAACTGTGCCACTTGTTCCGCCGTCTTCAAACTTCCCAACGAGGGACCGTCACCCGTGGCACTCGCGTGTGGCAGTCGAGAAACATCGCGTGTTGGCATGATTTCCCTCCTCTCAGCGCGAGTCCTTCCGCGCCTTGAATTCTCGCTCCAACAGACTCCGAATAAACCCGCTGGCCGTCGTGCCCTCCTTCCGGAGCGCGTCCAGCTTCGCCTTGATCGACTTCGGCACCATGATCAACATCTTCACCATCGCCATCGCGTCACCTCCACTCTGGCGAACGTATAGCATATGACATAACTAGATAGCAAGTTATCACTTTGACTATATAACAGGGGTAGGCTATCGTTCACGCGCGATGGCAAAACCCAAACAAGAACCCGACCGTAAGCTCTTCGGTGTTCGGATGGATCGCGCGCTGATGATCCAGCTTCAGCACCTGGCGACGGACGAAGACAAGTACGTGAATGAATTGATCGAAGAGGCCGCCAAGGATCTCCTGAAAAAGTACCGCGAGAAGGGCCCTAAGAAAGGGTAGGGGGCAAGAAAAGAGAGGAGTGCCCGGCAAACCTCCGTGCTTTCCAGGTTCAGGGCAGTCAATACTTCTTGAAACGAAGGAAAAAAATGAGAAACTGAGCGTCACTA
>JAOUPN010000298.1 GCA_029879905.1 Nitrospira sp.
GTCTAGGCCAGAAGGGGCAACTTGAAGAAGTTGGCGGGAGCTCTTACCTCGCTGAACTGATCGACATTGTCCCATCGTCGGTGAACATCAAAAGTCACTGTCTTTTGGTGAAAAATACCGCACTGAACCGGTTGATCATCCGACAAACCCATTCCATTCTCGATCATGCCTATGCAGGGAATAACCCTGACGAGTTGTTTTCTCGCCTCAGGGGAATCAGCGAACGAAAACCTGAAGGCAAGCCTACTCTCTCAATAGCCCTTGTCAGCTACAAAGATCTCCTCAGCCTGGAACTGCCTGAACGGCCCCGTTACTTGCCATGGCTCATGGAAGGCGGAAACATCATGGTATTTGGCCCCCGTGGAGTCGGCAAAACCTTTCTGCAGTTGGGTCTTGCCGTTGCCCTGACAACCGGTCGCGGTTTACTCAAGTGGGATGTGGTTAAGCCGGCAGGCGTGCTGTATGTGGATGGAGAAATGCAGCTGGATGAACTTCGGGAACGCACAACGGCGCTCATGGATACACCACCAGCAGCACCCTTGGAGTTTCTGACAAGCCAGTTGGTCTATCAACGATGCGGAGGGAAAGATCTGGTGTTGACCTCTGAAAGCATGAGGCAAGAAATCGTCAAGATCCTCGATGCACGCCCGGATATTCGAGTGGTCATTCTCGACAATATCTCATGCCTCTTCAGCGGGATTAACGAGGATAGTAAACAGGACTGGGAGCCCATCAATGCTTGGTTGATTCGGCTACGCCATCGAGGCATTGCAACGGTATTGGTTCACCATGCGGGCAAAGGCGGCCAGCAGCGCGGCACCAGCGGACGCGAGGATTCGCTTGATACGGTTATTCAATTGACCAAACCTGTTGGTGGTGACCCTACGGATGGATGTCACTTCGAATTGCACTTTACCAAATGCCGAAGTGTGTCCGGCGATGACGTAGCTCCCTTGGATGTTCGTCTGGAGGCCACCAATGGGAGACTTCAACTGAGCTGTAAACTACTTGAGGTCTCCAAAGTTGAGCAAGCGCAACGCCTCTATGCAGAGGGGGTGACCAGTCCCTCTGATCTTGCGGAAGAGCTTGGAATCACAAAAGGCTATGCTTCTAAACTCTTAAAGCGAATCAAAGCGGAGGGAAGGCAATGAAGCGGTTTCCTGGCAGTTTCCGTAAAAGTTTCCTGCCCTCACAAACAGTTTCCTATTTTCAGCATTTAGATTCGCGCAATGATTTAAGGAAACTTTTTCTGAATCGCCGCTCTAGGTGCGGCGCTCATCTGTTTCCACTATTGGAGACAGCGTTCGCCTCAGGAAACTGTGAGTTTCCTGGAAGTTTCCTGAAACGTGTCTTTGCTAGGAGGACCAAGGCATGAACTCCACAACGGTCAATCGGTGCGCGGCTTGCGCAGCAGTGGTCAATGTCCATTGGCTGACCTGCCTCGTCTGTCAGGCAGCACTGAAGCATCATGATTCAGCGCCGACGAGCAAATTACAACCACTCCCCTCACTTCCCTCTCTAACGGAGGTTGTCAGGGAGCCAGCAATGAAGCCGGACGGCTCTCCACTAAGGCCTGTTTTCTGGGAGCACCATAGGCAAATCATCGGACCAGGACAACCTGAGTTCTTCTTTCAAGATAGTACCGGTCAGATTGGACTGATTATTCGTTACAAGGAGGAAATTGTGTGGGTTGCCGAGTCAATGCTGCGATCCCGCAAGGCCTTCCTTGAACAAGATGCCGTCAAAGAAATGGACATCATCCGCGAAAGCCCCAATGATCAGAATGAATCAATCACCCACGACTTCGTCATGTAGGCCCAGATAGGAGGGAGTCATGTCACCAGACGTTTTGCAGCGGAAAGATCCGATGAAATCAAGCGTTCGCGCCAGACAGTTCCGTGACCGGTTACGCACCGAAGAATGCGGACGGCTCGATGTGTGGATCGGCAAGGGATGGATTCGAGGCCTCAGAGTGATTGCACAGCATCATAACCTGTCGCTGTGGGCCGTCGTTCAAGAGGCAGTTAAAGACTATGTGACCAAGCACGCTCGAATTATCACCCCTCCACGAGACCGTGACCGGTAACGGGTGATTCATTCCGTCCATAATTCTTGCCGATCTAGCGTTATGTTGCCGGTAACGTTCCTTTGATAAACAATCAATAAATATCAAAACAACTTCGACTGGCGAACGATCCAATCGCATGAGCGAGCCAGGCTCACCTGTCTGGTAACAGATAGAAAACAGGAACATGTCGGATTCAGATCTGCCATTCTAAATGGGGTGAGCACGGTGTCACAAACAGTCGCATGTCGTACGGACTTTGTTGGTCTCCAGTCTTGGGCGGTGAAACGGGTTCTACCCCGTTTCCGAGGATGATTGAGTTAAGAGTTGTCCCTGTGTTACTGAAACGTCAGTTTCCTCCACTACCATTACTGTGCGCGAACCTTGGCTGTGTTTGTTGCCATCTCAAAAATGCGTTGGCCACTATTGTATGCATCAAGCTCATTCTGTTCTAGCCATATGAGCCCGGGTGATGAACAAGATGGTGTTCCGCATACCAGACCACTGTTCGGGTACCCCAGAGGCTGGACACTCCGCACATAGCTACGCTTGTATCCACCTCGACCAAGTGGCTTGACCCCAGAGGATTTACAACGCACTAGAGCCATTGTCCTGTCCCCCTAAGCGTTGGCTAATCCAGATTAATGCGTATCACCTGCTCAAGATTCAAATCTTGCAAAACCTGCCTCAGTTCAATTTGAATAGGGGCAACCTGATCAGCATCGAGATCTACAGTAAAATCCAAACCAAGCCGCAGTTCCGATCCACTCCGAAGCTTTGGCAGGAGTTTAGTTCCTAAGCGATTCCACACCTCCGGAGGAATTGAACCAGTAATGCGCAATGTCCGTTTAACTCCTGGCAACGGTGGAGTCGGAGTCTCTGGTTCAGGAATAATTGGTTGAGGCTCGGCAGGTGAAGGCTGATTAATGACTTCAGGTGTCTGAGCCTTTACTTTCAGCGCGTTCGCTCTTGTCTTTAGCACCAAATAGACATCGGCATCGAAGGCCACTTCATCCCCCGACACAGACTCGTTAAACCACAATCTCGCATAGCCCCCGCCTGACTGTTGCCCGGAAGCAAGGCCGAAATCGCCATTCGCAACAAACACAGGAATCTTCGCTCGAAGATAGGTATCTGGATCAATGAGCCGCTCCATCGAACCATTCAAAAATGCCTGACGGAGACTGATGAGCGGCCATGCTCCGGTTTCCTTGAATACCTGTGGCCATTTGCGTTCCAGATAGCCGGCTCCAGGCGACTCATTCAGCAGGGCTTGAGACTTAAGGGCGGTCAAGACTCTCCCACAGAGCGTCTCTGAACTACTTGCATGACCGGCTCCAAGATCAATGACCTTCAATCCATCCGGTTCCTTGTTATCCGCAATGACAACATAGCGATAACTGGCCCACACTTCGTCTTTCGCTATCTCTTCTGCATCATGAACCTTTCCTCCGACCTCAGATCGGTCCGTTCGTTCGAACTCACCCACAAGGGTACCATCGGCAAGATCCTTTTCCACACGTTTCCAAGCCAACCACATCTCCAGCTTATCTTTCAGATCACGACCCGGCTTCCGGACGCACCAGATCAGGGACCCCGGATACAGCCTTGGCGATTTACCGCGCTGCTTGGTCCACTCAGCGATGGTGCTTCGGAGGGTCCCGTTGCCACGCCATTCAGATTCAGGATCTAGAATCACCAGAGTAAGGCGCGGTGTATCTTGAATAGCACTTCCATCTTCTGGGAATGACACAATCGGCAAGGTCGCGCCACGCTCAAATTCCTTCCTGACTACCATCAAACCGGATTTCCGCACTTCGTCATCATCCAGGGAGGCACGTTTATCACTGACCACCTTCTTGAGCGTGGGTTTAAATCCGAACCGGAATCCGTCATGACCGACCTTTCTGATGAAATACCCTTTCGCTTCGAAGGCCACAGCCGCGTTATCAATCGACGTCGTCTCAATATCCGGTTCACCTAATGCAAAGTGAAGTTCTGGTAAATGAGCCGCCTTATCTCCTTGCCCCCCGGAAGATTCAATAAGAATCGTCGTGCCAACTCGACGGTGGATATCCCGCAAGGGGCCTTTGGTATCCACATCGAGTGCCCGAGCATGACTATGGTCGTCTGTCAGATCGGCTTGAATGGCCCCAAGCAACCGAGACTCGCCTAATTGCCCCAGGATCACACCACGAAATTCTGACACCTCCAAGGGAGCCGATCCCAGGGTAATGAGCGGCTCACGCCTGGCACGTTGGTAGGCATCTCGATAGGCCCAGGATATCCATTGCGCCAGCATGGCAAGGGTACCTCGGGTTTGTTGATACTGGGGCAGTGCCTGCCACTTACGTTGGAACACAGAAAGTGTTGATGGATGGAACGGGTAGCAGGCTTCGAACCGGCTTCGGAGAAAGTCGCGCGACTTGGCATCGGTCGTCGCAGTATCAACGGCGGTCCACTCAGAAGGTAATTGCCAGCGCCGTTCAAAGCACCAGTCGGCATAAACTTTGGCGACCGCATTCCTGACCTTCTCTGGCCCAATGTCTTCAAAGAGTCGCCGTCGTACAACCTCACTAATCTCTGTCTCATCATTCGCAATGAGATCT
>JAOUPN010000299.1 GCA_029879905.1 Nitrospira sp.
AGATCGATGCGGAGGGCAATTGCAGTTCAGCACTCAGGACGTGAAGGAAATTCGCGAGAATCTCTCCACCAAGATGGTGCAGATCCAACTGGGGAATGATGTGCGACTCCGCATCATCGACCGTTTACCGGAATTGCAGTAGGACGCCGTTACCATCCTCCCAAGACACCAAGAATTTCAGAGGCAGGAAGTACTTACCAGGAGTTACAAGAGAGAGAGAGGGATCCACAGGGATCCCTCTCTCTCTCTTGAAGAGCGATGTGTATCGCTACAGATCAAAATAGAACTGTATCAGCAGGATGTGGTTGACCAAGTTCGCGTTGCCAGCCAACTTTCGGCTGTTGAGCATCTGATTCTGGTAGCCGATATCCACATTGAAATACTGATTGAATTTCCTATTGACACCCAAGAAGAACCGGTTTTGATCGATACCGGCACCTGGTCCTTTACTGCCACGACCCAACTCATCATAGGTATCAACTGAATTAAGGTTGATAAAGATTTCGTCATACCCAACGAGCGACCATTCCGGAGCCATGGGCAAGGGATACGACAGCTTGAGCATTTGACGGAACCGCAGGGCGGTGCCACCGGCATATTGAACCCATCGCTCTTCCATTCTCGTGCGGCTCATGAAATTAAAGCTGGCGAGCTTCCGCGTATAGATCGCCTGTTGGAAGACCCGATTTTCTTGGAAAAACATCGGACCGCCCGATTGGTTATAATTCCCAACCCAGCCGTAGCCCTGCCACAGTGAGAGATGCTCGGTCAGTTGATACCCGATCGCCGGACGGAGCAACAACTGATCAAAACTGGACGCATCGTCTCCGAACCGTGGATTCACTTCCATATACGCTAAGAATCGGTTGGGCAGCTTCACATTCAAATAGACCGGCGACCAGACTCGGAAATCCGACTGTGTATTGGGTCCCCACTCGGTATAGGCATGAGCCGTTGTCACGCCACCCCCTGCCAGGGTCAAGGCCAGTGCCCCGATCGCCAACGCCCCTGACCATCGATATCTTCGTTGCCTCATAGTTCCGCGCACCATAACTTTCCCTTTCCTTTTAAAGGAGGTTAATCAGCAAGAACAGCAGGATACCCCTCTTGGCTTAGTGATTGCGCGATGGAACGCTTGTGAACGGCCTCGCACAACAGTGCCATCTCATGTGCTCCGGCGCACATTACTCCTCGCTCACCAATTTCCGCAAGCCTAAAATAGTGCCCCAAAGTCTGGTCCTAGTTGTTCGGGCCTCCATGGATAGGTGCCCAACAAGACGATATGCCACACCCCGCCTTGGATGGTACGTTGCGCTCTCATCTGTATTGTGCTAGCTACTCCTCCATGCTCCGCATTGGCCCCCATCTTGAACTCCCTGATTCTGAAATTGTGATTCGTGCGGTTCGGTCGCAGGGAGCCGGCGGGCAGAATGTCAACAAGGTGGCATCCGCCATCCACTTACAATTCGATATTCGCGCCTCTTCACTGCCTCCGCTCTACAAGGAAGCATTATTGAAGCTGCGGGATCACCGGATTTCAGATGCGGGTGTCATCACGATCAAGGCGCAGCAGTACCGGACTCAGGAACGAAACCGAGAAGCGGCGTTGGATCGCTTGCGGATGATGATTCAGCAGGTCGCAATCCCTAAAAAGAAACGGAAACGGACCGTCCCAACAAAGGGATCACAGGCGCGGCGGATTGATCAAAAGAAACGGCAAGGTCGGCTAAAAGCACTGCGGAGGACCGTGGAGTGAGCCTCTCCGTCGAGGGGTCTCTGGCGCGGGAACGACTGAGAACCGGTAACTCTCGTGGCGACGGACAGAGATCTTACGACGTATTGATACTGCCTGCCGATTAAGCCCTTATCGCCAGCACTACCGTGGGTTATAACTTGCGGTGGTCGCTTTGATACCTTTCGTACGAACGTGCTCCAAAACGGCGCTGGCTTCGGGAATGAAGGTTGCCTTCTTGTGCTTCTTCGCAATCGCCAGCGCGTCGGACGCAAGCATCATGGCTTCGTGGTGATGGCCTCGCTCGCACCGGACCTTGGCAAGCACGAGCCTGGCATTCACCGACTTCGGGGCCTGACTGACTACCTGCTGTAACAGTTGCTCTCCCTTCTCCACGTCTCCTCCCATGAGACCGGGAAGCTTAACCAGTAAGGTACCTTTTGCAGAAATTGCATCGATGTGCGAAGGGTCGAGTTCAAGTGTTCGGTCAAGCTCGCTCATCATCTTGCGAAATCCAAAGACCGATGTCACGGATTCACCATCGAGACGAAGTTGCTCGCCAAGATTACAGAACAGGGCAAAATGCGCGTCGGCACTTTGATCGTCTGACGACACTGCCTGTTCAGCCAATGCCTGCCCATCCTGAAAATGCGCAAGCCTGACGTGACGATCTGTCGCCGATCGTCCCTGTTCACAGGCATGCAACGCTCGTTTGGCCAGCTCCTTGGCTGTCCCCTCTGCCGACGCTGATACCGGCTGAAACGCCAGTGCCACGGCGGCGAGACTGACCATAATCCTCATGTTGATTGGCATCATACAGGCATCCTTATGGGCAAAATACATGGTGTTGGTGAATGTCTTACCCTACAGCAAACCTGGTGCCAACTTGGAAAAGCACCGTTGGGCTTGGAACCGGTTGAAAAACCGCGGCCTTCATACGCACCTCCTGACCGACAGTTGTATAAAACATACAGGGATGACAAGTTACGGCAGACCTGTGAACGGACTGGTACATCACGCCTGCATCGCAATTCGCTAGAAGTGGCTCTGGTATTTGATTTGCGGCCGATCGAGGACCGGCTATTCCCCCGGAGCCATCATGCCAAGAATATTGAATCCCCCATCGACATAAATGACTTCGCCGGTAATTCCGCGTCCCAGAGAACTGATTAAGAACAGAGCGGTATCTCCGACTTCCCCCTGTTCGGTCGGGCGCCGGAGCGGGGCGAATTCTTTGTGCAAATCGACCATCTTTGTGATACCCGACACCCCTCTTGCCGCCAAGGTTTTGATCGGACCGGCGGAAATTGCGTTGACCCGGATGTTCTTCGACCCAAGGTCGTACGCCAAATATCGCACGGTGCATTCAAGCGCAGCCTTCGCTACACCCATCACGTTGTAATGCGGCACGACTCGTTCGGCGCCGAGATAACTGAGCGTGACGATCGAACCTCCTTCAGACATCAACGGCATGGCCGCGCGTGATACGGCCACAAGTGAATAGGCGCTCACATCAAGGGCCGTCGCAAACCCTTGACGTGTGGTGTTCACGAACTGACCGGTGAGTTCCTCTCGCGGAGCAAACGCCAAGGAGTGAATCAGAAAGTCCAGTTGTCCGAATTCTTTTTTGGCATGCTGCATCAAGGACTCAATCTCGCTATCATTTGCGACATCGCAGACTACGGCTTTGGCACCGGGAATCGTCGACGCAAGTTCTTCGACGTTCTGCTTCAACCGTTCATTCTGATAATTAAAGAGCAGTGTCGCTCCCTGGCTCGCCGCAGACTGCGCAATGGCCCAGGCGATACTGTGCTTGTTGGCCACACCGATGACCAATCCCTTTTTTCCTTTTAGCAGCATAGGACTCCCCTTTACTGATGGTTCAACGATATCGCGTGCCTGAGTGGGGCACGACCGCATACGCAGAGTTGAATAGTGTTTGACGTTTTACGAATGACGAGACGCACAGGGACCGCACCATAGCATGAATGGCCGTGCCTGTGCACTGACTTCTTTGCAGAACGAATGATATGTCCTTCCCAACGCCCTTCGACCTTTCTGCTCCGCACCACATCGCTTATGGAGACCCACAGCCGACCAGTCGTAACCCCTCTTGTGTCTTCAACCAATACACTCCCTCCGACACGAAATAGGGAGAGTAGTGATACGGCCCCCTCAAGACCATCACACGTCGGACCTTCCCTGTATACATAAAGGCCCTCCGTACGTTGAGGCAGTTTCGTTACGGCTCGACCATTCCGCCACAGGGCCTTGCAGGATATTTCCTTCGCCGCCTCATGAGAGGAATCTCGTAACTTGCTGAATTCTTTGTGTGTTACGGAAATGGATTTCTGCGGATCTGCACGGCACCAGGCTTGCTCAGAGGAGAGACGACATGCCGAATGACCGGCACATCAATCTCACTTCTATCATTCTCTCAGAGGGGGTACCCATTATGAAGCATATGCTGATGGCGATCTTGGCTGTGGCAATTGCCGTGACCTTTACTGCACCGGCGTTCGCGGGTAAGAAGAAGTCTAAGGAGGAGGGTGGTGACGTTGTAGTGTACGCCGAGAAGAAAAAGAAAGACGACGGCGGCCATCTCGACCAAACATTCGACAAGAAGAAGAAAGACGAGGAAGGCAAGTAAGTTCTTCTTCGTCCCCCGAGACAAGTTTACGGGGACTCTCACCTAGAGTGGGAGTCCCCTGTTTTTTCCTTATGATCGTATATGTTTGATATAGACGGTTTGGAGCCCCACAATCGTTTTGGCATCTCGGATTGTCCCGTCCTCGATTTTTGCCACCGCCTCTTCGAGTGGCATCTCGATTACTTCCAACACTTCGTCGGGATCTAACTGCTGCCGCCCCTTCGTGAGTCCTGTGGCCTTATAGACATGAATCACCTCATCGGCAAATCCCGGCGCCGTAAAGATACTGG
>JAOUPN010000300.1 GCA_029879905.1 Nitrospira sp.
CTGTGTCCGAGAGGGTCACCGTTTGATCGGCACCTGATCCCACGCTGAATGTAAACGTCCCCGAGGCCCCTGACACAATATCGTCGGTGGTGGACGAGACCGCCTTCGCCGCCACATTGGTGATCTGATGTGCCGTGGCCAAATTTGTGATACTCATCTTGTAACTTCCAGGCGTGGCATCCGACGAGCCTGAGGCGCTCAAGACATCGGCATTGGAGACGGTGACCGAGGAACGGTCGTAGGATGACGAGAGCCGCAATTTATCCGCTGCACTCTGCAAAGCAATCAGCTTTGCCCCCAGCATGGTGTAATCGTTCAGTTTGTTATTCAGCACCGAGTGCTTATCGGTCAGTCGATCGACCGGTTGCCGTGCAACACGCACCAACTGATCTACGACCTGCCCGAAATCAATCCCGTTGCCGAGTCCGCCGAAACTGATCGTTCCCATACGTGTTCTTCCTGTTTCCCGTCACGACACTGAGACGGTCTCTCCTCAGACCCGTTCTTCGACCAGCAGGCCTTTTCCTGCCGGAAGGGTCTGTTCCTCGGACAAGTACTCCGCCAGTTCCAGCAGCTCCTCCGGGGGAAACTGGCGAAGTAGTTCCCCGGATTCCTTCAGTACCTTCACGACGACCTGTTCCGAACCCTGATCCACGAAAAGTTTCACCTGCGTACCGGCCGACATGAGCGCATCATTCACTTTGACCGCTGCACGCTCCAAGACCGCCGGATCGGGCCGTTCCGATTCGGCACGAGGTGAATTTTCCACTTGCTGTGAATCGGGTTGCATCCATGCCGCATCCGGCCGTTTGGCCGTTGCAATGTCCGGTTCACCCCCTTTGCGGGGCATGGTCAGGAGATCCGCCTTATTGCTGACCGGTGTAATCATGGCAGCCTCCGTGTGAACCTAGCCGGCAAGCGGCCGCCCCTTATGAGCGGCCGCTTGTGCTATGTGCTTACTGTAACAAGGCCAATGCCTGTTGCGGCAGCGTATTGGCCTGAGCCAGAACCGAGATGCCGGTCTGCACCAAGATCTGGTTCTTCGTGAAGACCGACGTTTCGTAGGCGATATCCGCGTCACGAATACGTGATTCCGCGGCAGTGAGGTTTTCACTCGTCACCATCAGATTGGCGATCGTCGCCTCGAACCGATTTTGGATCGACCCATATTCGGCTCGGGCGGTCGCAATGGCGCTGATGGCGTTATCGATATTGGCCAACGCACTGGTCGCATTTGCTGAAGTTGAGACGTTCACCGTACTGAGTCCCAACGACGACGTCGTGATGTCATTCAGGGCCAGATCAAGCGTATTTCCCGCCCCGCTCCGGAACCCAATGGCAATAGAGAAACTAATGGTCGTTCCGCTCGTCAGTGCCTGACCATTGAATTCGGTCACCTGCGCGATACGATCGATTTCCGAACGTAGCGCCACGAACTCCTGATCGATGTAAGACCTCTCTGTATTCCCGACGGTTCCGCTCGCTGCCTGTGAGGACAACTCACGGAGACGGGCCAACAGAGAGCCGATCGTCGCGGCCGCACCGTCTGCGATCTGCGTCAAACTGATGCCGTCCGATGCGTTTCTCGTAGCCTGATTGATACTGCGAATTTGCGCCCGTAAGGATTCGGACAGTCCGAGTCCGGCGGCATCGTCGGCAGCACGAGTAATGCGGAGACCGGATGACAGTCTCTCTACCGACCGTGAAAGCTGGTTGGTGTTGATGGTGAGATTCCGCTGAGCCGCAATCGATGCCGGGTTGTTATTGACGATAAGTGCCATGAACCGTTCCTCCTTGCTGCGAGATCTTTACTGCTCGCCTCCGGCATCCGTGCAGAAGCGTATTCTCCGCCCCAGGCCTGTGAGCTGATTGCCGACTTTATCGGCCGATCTCACCGAGACTTAAGCAAAGGAACGGAGTCGTGACAGGGTCGATCCTGAGCGGGGTGAATGGAGCTAAACGAACACCATCAGCCATATCCTGCGTCCATGGCAAGGGTCTGCTGACCCATGGTTATGATGCGGTTTCACCAACGGAGAACAACATCCAGAAGTCGGACAGGGCGACCGAACACAGAACACTCGGCAGGTTGTTGACACACGATATGTGCGCATATGTCGAAGACGGGCATACGCGCTGTCTGACGGTACCAGAATATGCCTCCGGATGCTTATACAGGCCGTCTTTGAGTCATGGAAGGTGAACCATCAAGGGGGGGGGGGGAAAGGTGGCCGAATATCCGCCAGTGAGTATTCTTCTCATCACTTCTTACATATCGCCTTTCACGGGTTAACTAGGACGCAACGGTGTTTTTCAACATCCCTCTACACATCCAATCGTGGAAGAATCTCATATTCCAACAAATCGGCCGTCAACACCCCATCCTGACTTTCTCTCGCAGCAAGTAATTGTTGGACCCAGGGACTAAGAGGAGATGCCACATCCTCACCAGCACGCTGCGACGAGGTATTCCCCTCGGAAAACTCCAGGTAATCAGCCAACTTTCCCAACCAGAGATCCATCGCCTGATTTTGTGGTCTGCCTGATCGCCACGCATCCACAAATGCCACCCCCTCTGCATGGAGAAGCCGTGCATAGCGTTGAGCAGCGATCCAGGCGTCATGCTCGATATCCTCCACTGATTGCGTAATGGCTCTCAGGTTGTCATATCGGGAGGCCGACTCGGACAATAAGCTTCCATCCAAATCCCGATCCGTAATCGCACGCTGATCCAACTGCAGCATCGTGACGATGCGGGCACGCGCATGTGCGCGGTCGCTGACTTCTGCGAATACGTCGCCCAGAGTCGCCTCGACGTCGGATTCCCACTGGTCCTGATCAAGCTGGACATGCATGACTCGTCTCCTTTCGACCGTCTCCCTCGTTCATGGTCATAAGTCTGTCACCCGACACAGGCCTGGCGGTTAGCGGACGGCACCGACGGCCGCTTCGGTGCTCCTTGGTGATAGGGCCCGAATGCCTGAATCAACTGAGTCAGTTGAGCAGACCATTGCCTATACGCAAAGGCGTGGTGCCGCGCCAAGTCACCCACTCCACGCATATTGTCGTTCTGAATGGTCCGGAGAAACGCGGTCGTGACAGGACTGCTTACCAACCTACTCATTCCTCTCTTAGCAAGCGTTTCTCGTTCCTGCGATTGCACATGTTGCAGTTTTTGCAGCGTCGGCACATCGATCGGACTGGTAGTCGCCGCATGTACGATACGCTGAGCCCGAGCACAAGCCTGTTCCACCTCGGGAGCAAGTGCCTCAAGCAAGGCCAGCGCTTCATGGAGATCAGGTGGGGTTCCAATCGGCGCAGGAATGTGACTGGGCATTCCGGTAAACAGCCCATACCAATACCGACGCCAAAATGTACCGTACCACATGACTGCGGCCGACTCATGCCCGGCGCGTAATCTGAACGCCCCCAACTGATCTTGATCGACATAGGATTCATACACACGGAACCCGGTTATCTCCGATGGAAACGGTCGCCGCCCGAGCACATGAAGCAATAACTCAGCCACCTGTTCTACCGACAGACGGTCTTTACAGGCATGGTGTGGACAGACCTGATCGAACCCGCATGGCGCACAATCCAGATCCGGCTGAAGCACCCAATGCCCAGGACCGTAGGGACCGGTTTCCTTAAAATCCACATGCCCGACGGAGATATTGACCACCGGTGTACGGACAGCAACCGCCAGATGCATGGGCCCTGTATCGTTCGTCAAAAGAAGACGGCATTCCGCCAACAAGGCCGTCACCTGATCGATCGTCGTGTGACCCACTGCATTTTTTACAGGGTTGCGCCCTCCGGCCGATCGATAGGCCTCCAACACACGCTTGATCGTCTCTCTCTCCGACTCAGCCCCGAGAAATACGATGCCGCCGCTCCAGTGATTGCTGAGCCATGCGAGTGTGCTGCCGAAATATTCGGGTCTCCAGGCCTTCATCACATCGCTGGCTCCGGCCTGGACCGCAATCCATGGCATCGGGTGCTGTTCGGCCGCGCAGAGGTACCGACGTGCCCAATCGGCGGTCTCCCTGTCCACCGATACCTGTAACGGCGCAAAGTCCCCTGCCTTGCTTCCTCCCATGGCATAAAGATCGACAAGGTTGAACCGATTAATCCGACGAAAATGGTGCATGTCGGTGAAATACGACATCCAGGGATTGTCGATGACCGTCCCGCCGTCCCAGGCACTTCGAGCCCCACGGATGTCCGGTGCGCCGACGTATCCGGCCAACAGTGCGCTGGCTCTGTTGAATGTGAGGTTGACGACACGATCATATTTTCGCTCCAGCAAGGGTTTCGCCCAAGCAGAGACCTCTCCATACAGCGAGACTACGTCCTTCACACCGGCACGACTCTCATAAACCAATTGATGGACATCCCGCACAATCACGTCACGCAATCCCGGCAACATCGCGGCCACCGGCGCAAACCGATGATCGATGACAAGATCGATAGCACATCCAGGCCATTCTTCACGCAGCCTGACCAGCAGCGTCCCCATCTGCACCAAATCGCCCATGCGTGTAATATTGATGATCAATACCTGCTTCATCTGAAACTCGATTCTATTAAGTGCACTATCGAGGGTTGCCAGAGCATTCCCCTCCTCAC
>JAOUPN010000301.1 GCA_029879905.1 Nitrospira sp.
GACGTCCGGCTTCGACGATCAACCGATCCCCCGCTGAAGGGCCAAGGTTCTCTTTGACTGCAGCAAAACCGTTGAGATGGACCATCAGCACGGCAAATTCATGATTCGGATCGCGCTTGCTGCGGCTTAATGTATGTCCTAAGCGCTCGATGAAGAGCGTACGATTCGGTAAGCCGGTGAGTGCATCGTGGAAGGATTCATGGAAGAGACGTTCCTCAACGGCCTTTTTTTCTTCCCGCAGCCGTTTGTGCTCCAAGGCTTGTGTCACAGCAGGTGCCAGCCGGCCCAGGCGGTCCTTCAGGAGGTAATCATTCGCACCATCCTTGATGCATTGAACAGCGATTTCTTCTCCGATGCATCCGGAGACGACGATAAAGGGGATATCGAGCCCGCGTTCCTTCATCAGGTGGATTGCCTCGCGAGCATTGAATTGCGGCATGGAAAAATCTGAAAGAATAAGGTCAGGGACTTGGTTCAGAGCCGACAGATAATCAGAAGCCGTATCCACTCGCCGCGAATGCGGATCGAACCCAGCGTCTCGCAGTCGCTCAATAATCAATTCGGCGTCGGCGGGGGAATCTTCGAGAATCAGTAACTGCAACGGCAACGACATGGAGAATATCCCAGAGCAAAGTCAGTGCAAACCCTTGTCCATTAAGCAATCGCAAGGATTTTAGCAATAGCCAGCACTATAACCTTGAAGGGAGAAACGCTCAATAAATAGAGTGGAAATTGCACAGAGCGGTGATGGAGCATCAAAGGAGAATGTGCTCCGTACGTGTTAGGACGAGGTATTGTCGGGTAAGGTAGAAGTCTCCTGAAAAGATATGTCGTGTCCGGAACGTCTGGCAATCAGTGTCGTGAGTTCCTGCCAGACTACGCGGTCCAACCGATGACGAGAGATCGTCGGCAATCGAATAAACTCGATCCCAAAGGCGTTGAGTTCGGCCCACCGGATTTTGCCTAATTCAATGAATAAGGACAATGTGGGGTCCGGAAGAATTACGCTGAGTTTGACATAACTACCCGTAAGAACGGTTCGCTCGCACGTGATCGAACATCCAGTCAGGGAAAGATCGGTCACGGTTCCTTCCCCAACAAATGGAGCGCCTCCGAAAATAACCGGAAATGTCACAGGATATCGATGATATGACCGGGAATCGTGCATGGCCGCCTGAAGGATGATTTGTGTCGGCGGAGTGTATCGCGATAGGGCGGAATGGGCCTATCCCTCGGATGAGGGATGAGAGGAGAGGGGGGCTTGGAGGCTGAGGATCGAGGGAATTGATATGGTCGATCAGCGAGGGGTGGTAGTTGTGGGGGCGGTGGGAGACTCAAGACGCTCAAGAATATCCTGCTTGAGTTTCGTGGGTTCCTCAATGCGGTTGTCGCGTTGTAATGAGTTGATTTCCCTTGCCTTTCGCGATTTTAGCTCATTCATGTCCAAGTCATCCCTGACCAGGTGAGGCGTCAGAAAGACGAGGAGATTGAGTTTCTCAGACGCACGATTTTGAGATCGAAAGAGCCAGCCGATCAGGGGAATATCACCCAGTAACGGGACCTTTCTCTCATTGAGCGTCAAATTATCACGGACTAATCCTCCAACGACTAATGTTTGTTGATCGTGAGCGATCGTCGTCGTTTCCATGGACCGTTTCGTGGTGGTTGGTCCTACCGGTACGGTAGCTGTGCCGGATCCGATGGTTTGGGCGACGCTTTCAGAAATCGCAGTAATTTCTTGCTTAATTTCAAGGCGGATCATGTCGTCCTCAAGGACTTGAGGGGTGATCTCCAAGGTCACGCCCACATCTTTTCTCTCGATCGTCACGAGCGTACCGCCTGTGATGCCTTGGGCCTGCCCCGTGGGGAACGGACGATTTTCCCCGACAACGATCTTCGCCTTTTGGTTGTCCGCTGCCAGTACTTGCGGCGTCGAGAGGATGTTGGTGTCGGTCAGGTTCATTAGGAGATTCATAAATGCACGGATATTTATTGAATTCAAAACCGTAAAGGCGCCGCCTGTCGCACCACCCGCGGCAATTCCACTGATGGCTTGGGCGACAGATGCAAGATCTTCAGGGGCCCGGTTGAACCCACCGATCATATTTACGGGGCCTGATTGTCCCGCACCCAAGACCTGCGTCGGGTCGGTACCGATTTGTCTCAAGCGGTCGACCTGTACCTCAAGAATCACAGCCTCAACAAAGACTTGTTTACGCTTGACGTCAAGGCTTCGAATAACCGAATCCAGGTGGCTGTAAGCCTTTTTCGTGGAGCTGATAATGATGGAATTCGTCGCTTTATCGGCAAAGACCTGGACCGGGGCCTCAAATTCCGTGAGTGGCCTGATCGGTGGTCTGGAGCCTGGGGCGATTTGTGCGACTGTTTGGGATCGGGCCACCAAGTTTGTCAGAACAGCTGCAAGGTCCGTCGCGTTTGCATGTTTGAGTTTGTAGACGAAGACGCTTCGTTCCGGAGGCAGATCCCCCATTTGTACGATCTGATGGACGCCCTCTTTGGGGACGACAGCCAGCCGTGCCACTTCCAGGGCCGAAACAAACATATTGTACGCCTGGTCCGGCGTGACTTTTGTCGGAGAATAGACAGAGATTTTACCCCCCTGTTTTTTGATCGTCTCATCCAACACGAAGTTTTTACCGGTCAGTTCGCTGATAAAACGGACAAGGACAGGGATATCGACTTCATTAAAATCGAGAGAGACTTTTGATGGGGGGGGAATGGGATCTTTTTGAGCCCAGAGGTTCTGCGACGGGTAGAGAAGGACAGCGAGCAACAACAGAAAGCCGATGGAGAGCCCCAGGGGCACCCCCTCCGGCCTCTTTGCATATCCCAACGAAACACAGTGCTGCGTCACGAACCTGTTCCTCTTTCTCAGCCTGAATCCTCGCTGGGGACAACCTGTATACAACGTATCGACGGTATCACAGTGCCGCTTCGGGATACAACTAAAGCCGCATTAATCTAGAGGGTTTTAAGGGGGAAGGGCAGGCCGAACCAGATGCACGAATGTGTAAACACGATGTTGTAGGGTATGGAGGACGGTTTCGTCTCTTAGCTTTGTCCATGGAAAAGCCGATACAGGTCTGGTGATCGTACGGACCTGCTATAGTTGACTCGATATGGATCCAAGACTTTTACAGGGGAAAGTTCAGGCCTTTGCGCAACGGTTGCTCCAGGAAGCGGACGGGGATCCCTTAAGGGCACTGGGGCTTCTTGTTGTCGCACTCGATGGGGCGGACGTGGAATCCGCGGAAGATGCGCGGAGATTGATGGCCGAAGTACGTCATGTGTTGATCCCTGAAATGGATACAGATTTGGGGTATCCCATTCAGCATCTTGCCGGAGAGGTGTCATGGGAGGGAGTTCAACATTGTCTGCGTTGTGCCAAGGTCCTGGCTCGAAACTGTCATGAACGGGGCACCTCATTCTTTCCTGGGTATGTGTATGAAGTCGGGCCGCGCTTTACTACCCAAGAGTTTGAAAATTTTGATCTTTGCCATTAGTGGGTCAGCCTATGATTTATGATCATTCGTCGGACCCGGAGGTTCTTGCCGGGGAGTATTTTCTGAACCAAGATCAGTTGTTTGTCCGGGCCGCGTTCAAAAATGGAGAATGTGTCTGCCACAATGGAGAGTAGTAAACAGTAACTAGCTAATTAATAAGGCACATGGATCAAGGTCCGCGAACAAAGAATAGGCATTTACATTGCACACCAGGCACAAGTTCATCCTATGTGCCGTTCCAGGAACATACGTGAGTCTCGGCGCTCAGAGATCAGCAGCATGACCGGCCTTCAACTATTTCCAGATCTGCTAAGGTTATAGCGTGCCAACCGATAAGAAAAAACCTCTGAAAGGGAAGAGTTCGTCTGCATCTGGTGGCGGACTCAAGCAAACGGCTTCGGTGTACAGTAAGAAGACCGCGTTGCTTGAGGAAGCCATCACGCAAATGAACGCGGGGAAGTACGGGCGGTCCTCGTCTGCACTCAAAGAGTTGCTGGCGATGGATCCACACAATATGGAGGCCCGTCGCCTCTTTGCCACCCTACATTTACGGTTGGGTAGCTTAATCCCGGCACGGCAAGCCTTTGACTCCCTCATCGATGAAGCCTTTACCCGTCAAGACTATTGGCTCGCGGAATCGTTGCTTCGAGAATATTTGGCGGCCGGCCCGAGATGTGTGCCCTACCTTGAAAAACTTGGGGTGATTTACCAGGACAAGGGGGAGGTCAATGAGGCGGTTGAACAATACGGCAAGGCCATCGATATCTTGATCGAGGACCCCGATTCGGATAACCCAGACCATGCATCCCACCTCTATAAGAAAATTAAAGACCTTGCGCCGGTCAGTGGTGTGGCCACTCGTGTGGCCCGCTACTTTGACGTACAAACAGGAGCCCTAATCGCTCAACCATTGAGTGAGGCGGAGAGTGACTCCGTTGGTTCAGAGGAGGGTTTCGAAGAGGGATCAGAGGTTTCACTTGATTCGGAGCCGGTGGCAGAAATCGGGAGATGGGGCCAGATAGAGGAGCCTCTACCGGTTGAAGAAACTGATGCCGCCGTACAGGATCCAGAGCCGTCTCTACAAG